>CAZPYF010000086.1:0-9474 GCA_964590015.1 uncultured Burkholderiaceae bacterium | reverse complement strand
AGATTCTGTATAAGGTAGCTACGCGGCCCGAAAAACGTATTGGCTCCGACGAGGTCTGGGACAAGGCGGAAGATGCGCTCATGGAGAGTCTGCGCCGCACCAATTGCGAGTACGAGGTTTCGCCGGGCGAGGGGGCCTTCTATGGCCCGAAGATCGAGTACACGCTGAAAGACGCTATTGGCCGGCATTGGCAATGCGGCACCATCCAGGTCGACTTCTCGATGCCCGACCGCTTGGGTGCCGAGTATGTTGATGCCAACGATCAGCGCCGTACACCCGTCATGCTGCACCGTGCGATTCTCGGTTCGTTCGAGCGCTTCATCGGCATGCTCATTGAAAACCATGCCGGCGCATTGCCCGCGTGGCTCGCGCCACAACATGCCGTGGTGTGCTGTATCTCTGAACCGTCGGCTGAATACGCTCGAGAAATCGCCGTAAGCCTGAAAAAACAAGGATTTAGGGTGGAAGCCGATTTGCGCAGTGAAAAAATCACTCGTAAAATTCGGGAACACAGCATGCAGAAGCTTCCGTACATCCTTGTAGTGGGCGAGAAGGAGCGCGACAATGGCCTGGTGGCCGTCAGAGCGCGCGGCGGCGTCGATCTAGGCACCATGCCGATCGAACAGTTTGCAGAGCGTCTGCAGCACGACATTTCTACGCGGGTCTAAGGCGCCTCGGCGCGCCATGTCCCAACCGATTGACTGTTTTAGGAGTTTTAGATATCGCAACCGACAAAGCTAATCGCATCAATGGTGAAATCCGGGTTCCCGAGGTGCGACTCATTGGATTGGATGGGGAACAACTGGGCGTCGTAAAGACACCCGATGCTTTACAGCTTTCTGAGCAACACGGAGTCGATCTCGTCGAGATCGCGCCTAACGCTTCGCCGCCCGTGTGCAAGCTCATGGATTACGGCAAGTTCAAGTACCAGGAACAGAAGCGTCTCCAGGAAGCCAAGGCCAAGCAAAAGATCATCCAGGTAAAGGAAGTCAAGTTCCGACCGGGAACCGATGAAGGCGACTACCAGGTGAAGTTGCGTAACCTCAAGCGTTTCCTTGAAGAGGGCGACAAGGCCAAAGTGACCTTGCGCTTCCGAGGCCGCGAGATGGCTCACCAGGAACTCGGTATGCGAGTGCTCGAACGTGTTCGCGATGACCTCGGGGAAATGGTTCAGGTTGAATCGATGCCCAGACTCGAAGGAAGGCAGATGGTCATGGTGCTGGCACCACGCAAGAAGGTAGTCAAGCCGGGCGAAACTCCCGCCTAAGCCGTTTGACCCTATTCCGATACGCCCGCCGCGACACCTCGCGGCGGGCAGTTTCACAGGTGTGTCATGCACGTATTGTTCATCATTGATCCATTGCCCTCGCTGAAGGCCTATAAAGACTCTTCGGTTGCGATGATGCGTGCACTCACCGAGCGGGGCCACCGCTTGAGTGTGGCGTACCAGCCCGATCTCTATATCAACGAAGGCATCGTCAATGCCGTGAGCTTGCCGATCGAGCTGGTGCCCGACGCCGATCTGCACGGCCCGGATTGGTGGCACGAGCCCGGGCCGGCCGCTGAAACGGCGCTCTCTCAGTTCGACGCAGTCATCATGCGAAAAGACCCTCCGTTCGACATGGAGTACGTCTACGCCACCCATATGCTTGAATACGCCGAAGCGCAAGGTGCGCGCGTCTTCAATTCGGGTGCGGCTATACGCAACCATCCCGAGAAGCTGGCCATCACCGAATTTCCCGAATTCACCGCTCCGACGCTCGTCACGCGAGACATGGCGCGCCTGCGAGATTTCCACAAGCAGCACGGCGATGTCGTCGTAAAGCCGTTGGATGGCATGGGGGGTTCCGGTGTGTTCGTATTACGGCCGCAAGAGCACAACCTGGGAAGCATTCTCGAGATGCTCACGATCGACGGCACACGTACGATCATGGCGCAGCGCTACATTCCCGAAATCGCGCAGGGCGACAAACGTATCTTGCTTATTGATGGCGAGCCGGTTCCTTACTCATTGGCGCGTATTCCGCTGGCCGGAGAAACGCGTGGCAACCTGGCTGCGGGCGGTCGGGGCGTGGCTCAACCGCTCACCGAGCGCGATAAAGAGATCGCTGCCCGGGTCGGCGCCGGCTTGGCCGGGCGGGGCTTGCTACTGGTCGGCCTCGATGTGATCGGCGATTACCTTACCGAGGTGAACGTCACGAGCCCCACCTGTTTTGTCGAAATCACCGAACAAACCGGTTACGACGTAGGCGATCATTTCGCGCAGGCGCTCGAACGCTTGGTGGGTGCCTGAGATGGCCCGCATCGTTCTCGTGATGCATGAGCCACTCGGCCATGCTTTCGCCACGTGCGCGGCTCATGTGCTGGGGTGCGAGCCCCGACTTACCGTGTTCGACGTGATTCCCGACGAGAACCCCGAAACCGCCACCGATCGGCTCACCGACCTGCTTTCCGACTACAAGGAAGGCACTATCTTGGTGTTGTCTGACATATTCGGGGCAACGCCTTTCAATATCGCCCGAAAAGCGCTGGCGCAACTCGGGCAGCAGGGTGCCCAGGGGCACTTGGTAACCGGCACAAACTTGTGCATGGTGCTTAAGGCGTTAACCGACAATCAAGACGATCCGGAACGATTCAGTGAAACGATCCGGCAAGCGGCCGTACGCGGTATTGTCGACGCCGCCACGTTCGCTTGAATGCATCTCGACCATCATGCCATCCATTGATATCGTCATTACAAACAAGCTGGGGCTGCACGCACGCGCTGCAGCGAAGCTGACGCAAACCGCCGGGCGTTTCGGCTCTGAAGTGTATATTGCGCGGGGAACGCAGCGAGTCAACGCCAAGAGCATCATGGGTGTCATGATGCTGGCAGCGGGGCTTGGCATCACGGTCACGGTCGATGCCGAAGGCGACGACGCCGACGCCGCATTGGAAGCGATCCGGCATCTTTTCGAGAACAAGTTCGGCGAACAGGAATAGC
This sequence comes from uncultured Burkholderiaceae bacterium, assembly GCA_964590015.1. Classification (GTDB taxonomy): domain Bacteria; phylum Pseudomonadota; class Gammaproteobacteria; order Burkholderiales; family Burkholderiaceae_B; genus Yanghanlia. The sequence goes on along the minus strand of CAZPYF010000086.1, from coordinate 6,491 downwards.
GAGGTGCTTACGCCGCTGCCCTGGCCAAACGCAACAGTCATTCCCTCATGACGATATCTTCAGACTCCAAATCCGGCGGGTTCTCTTCAATGGTCAGCCTGCAGGGGCTGGGCGTCGTGAAGGGATATGCCATAGGCCGTGCCGCCATCATGAGCGCCGCATCGCTGGAAGTGGCGCATTACCGCATTGCCGATGAAGATGTCGATTCGGAATGTGAACGGCTCGAAACAGCCGTGAGCCGAGCCGGTGACGATCTGCAAACCATGATCAATGCGTTGCCGGCCGATGCGCCCCGCGAAGTAGGGCCGTTGCTGGATGTTCACCGCTTGCTGCTCCAAGATCCTTTGCTGTGCAGCCAGGCCTGCGATCTGATTCGCGAACGGCATTACAACGCGGAATGGGCGCTCACTACGCAGCGCCAAACGCTGGCTGAACAGTTTGCAGCCATGGAAGACGAGTACTTGCGTGAACGCAGTGCCGACATCCGCCAGGTCATTGAACGCGTGTTGCGTGTGCTGTCGGGCACCACCAGCCTGCTCACCAATCTGGAAACGGTCAGCAATTCCGATGACCCGCTCATCGTGGTGGCGCGCGATATTTCGCCCGCTGACATGATGCGCCTGAAGGGCGCGCGGTTCGCTGCCTTCCTTACCGATTTTGGCGGGCCCACTTCGCATACGGCCATTGTGGCGCGTAGCCTTAACGTGCCGGCTGTCGTCGGGCTGGGCCATGTGCGTTCGCTGGTGCGCGACGGCGATGTTCTCGTGGCCGATGGCGCGACCGGCGTAGTGCTGGTCAATCCGCCGGAGCGCGTTCTGGCGGAATACCGCGAACGACAGGCCGCTTTCCAACGCGAACGCGAAGAACTAGCCAGCTTGCGCGATGCGCCGGCCGTCACGCTCGACGGCATCGAGATCAGCCTGGAAGCCAACATCGAACTTCCCGAAGAAGCCCGGATGGCGTTGGAAGCGGGCGCGCATGGCATTGGCTTGTTCCGTAGCGAGTTTCTATTTATGGGAAGGCCCGACCTGCCCACCGAAGACGAGCAGTATCACGCCTACGCATCGGTGGTGAAAGCCATGGAGGGCCGGCCGGTCACGATACGCACCCTCGATATTGGCTCCGACAAGACGCTCGACGGCGAAGTCACCGTGGCCACCAACCCGGCACTGGGTCTGCGCGCGATTCGCTACTGCCTGGCGCGGCCGGATCTCTTTGCGACACAATTGCGTGCTTTGCTGCGCGCGGCGGTGCATGGCCATGTGCGGATCCTTATTCCAATGGTTTCCCATATGCACGAGGTTCGGGCCGTGCGCCTGGCTCTCGAAGACGCCTGCCGTGAGCTCGCGCATCGAGGCGTGCCGTATTCCGACGATTATTCACTGGGCGCCATGGTCGAGATCCCGGCCATGGCCATCGCCATTGAGCCGTTTGCCGACGCGCTCGATTTCCTTTCGATCGGTACGAACGACCTCATTCAATATACGCTGGCCATTGATCGGGGCGACTCCGACGTTTCGGCACTTTACGACCCGCTGCATCCGGCGGTGCTGCGCCTGATCGCCCACACCATCAATGCCGGTGAACGAGCCGGCAAGCCCGTATCGGTATGCGGCGAGATGGCCGGTGACTCACGGGTCACGCGTATGTTGCTGGGCTTGGGGTTGAAGGCGTTCTCAATGCATCCCCAGCAGTTGCTTGACGTAAAGAATGAGATTCGGCGTGCGCATTCGAATGCACTGCGCATCAAAGTTGCGGCGGCCCTGAATCGGGCCGCCCGCATCGATCTGGAAGATTTGTTCAGTTGATCAGTGAAGGTGCATCGGATGAGTATCGATGCACCGAACCAACAGTGATGCGGTGGCGCTGGTGGTATTCCAGCTCAGTAGTGATATGCCGTCTCACCGTGGTTGTGAATGTCCAGACCTTCACGTTCGACTTCAGGCGTGACCCGCAACCCGCACAGCTTGCCGGCTACGAAGTAAGCCAGCCATGCTACAGCCGCTGACCATACAACCGTGATCGCGATGCCCTCGAACTGAATCCACAGTTGCCAGGGCAATTCGCTGAGTGAGGCCAGGCCCGGCCCGCCGAACGCCTGTGCATTGAAAACGCCCGTGAGCATCGCGCCTACGATGCCGCCGACACCGTGAATGCCAAACACATCGAGGCTGTCGTCCGCCTTCAGCAGGCGTTTGAGGCCGTTGACTCCCCATACGCACGCTGCCCCTGCTGCGATTCCAATAAGAAGCGCGCCGCCTGGCCCCACCAGACCCGCGGCCGGCGTCACGCCGACCAGCCCGGCCACGGCACCGGATGCGGCGCCCAGCAGTGAAGGGCGGCCTTTGGCTTTCCATTCAACGAGCAACCATGCAAGCACGGCACCTGCGGTGGCAAGTAAGGTATTGAAGAAGGCGAGGGCGGTCGTTTCGGTGGCACCCAGCGCCGACCCGGCGTTGAAACCAAACCAGCCCACCCATAGCAGCGCCGCGCCTGTCATCGCCATGGGCAGATTATGCGGTTGCATCGATTCGCGACCATAGCCAAGGCGGTGCCCTACGACCCAGGCGCCGACTAACCCGGCTACACCGGCGTTGATGTGCACCACGGTGCCACCGGCGAAGTCGAGGGCGCCGCGCTCGAAGAGCCAGCCGCCCGACGCCCAGACCATATGGGCAATGGGCAGGTAGGCCAGAGTCATCCAGATCACCGTGAACACCATCACGGCCGAAAACCGTACCCGTTCAGCGAAGCCGCCGACCACGAGGGCGCATGTAATGCCGGCGAAGGTGGCCTGGAAGGCGGCAAAGCTCACTTCTGGAATGCTGCCCGCCATTTCGTACGTACCGGCGGCCAGGTCGTACATGCCGGAAAACAGCAGCCGGCCGAAACCGCCGAAGACGGCATTGCCTTCGGTGAACGCCAGCGAATACCCATACAGGAACCACAGGACTACGGCCAAGCAGAACGTGGCGAGCACCTGAATCAGCACCGATAGAACGTTTTTGGAACGAACGAGACCGCCGTAAAACAACGCCAGACCGGGAACTACCATTAAGAGGACGAGCAGCGTCGATACGCTCACCCAAGCCAGATCGGCTTTATCCATTATTTTCTCCTGTGTGGGATCAAAGGGCGCTATCGCCCTGTTCACCGGTGCGAATCCGAACGGCTTGTTCAAGAGGAGTGACAAAAACTTTGCCGTCTCCGATCTTGCCGGTGTGCGCGGCGGTGCAGAGGGCCTCGATCGCCTGTTCGACCAAGGCATCCGCAACGGCCAGCTCCAATCTCAATTTGGGCAGGAAGTCAACGGTGTACTCCGCGCCTCGATACAGTTCGGTGTGGCCCTTTTGTCGGCCGAACCCCTTCACCTCCATGACCGTCATACCCTGAATCCCGATATCCGAAAGCGCTTCGCGTACTTCATCAAGCTTGAAGGGTTTGATGATTGCCGTAATCAACTTCATGTTGTTCTCCGAGTGAATCGTGCTCCCAGGGAAACGCAACATCTATGCCAATTTTCGGAGTGGCGTTTAGCGGGTATTTGTCAGCTTTCGGGGGCTGGTATGAAGTAGAAGTGCGGCATTTCGCACCAGTTCGGTGCATGTGCGCGCGAAATGCTCTCTTTTAGGGCGCACGGTGCAAACGGACTTGTGGTTTTTCCGACGGCGAATGTTACAGAGACCCTGGCGGTGTCATGGTGTTGTATCGGCTCGAAACGATCAGCCCGTGCAGACATGTCGGCTTACATTGCGCGCTGGTACGACAGAAGAGGCTCTATAGAATCGAGATATAGGGGCTTTGTAACAGCCCTGAACCCCATCCGCGCGGGCCCGCCTTAGCGCCCGCGCTTAAGAAGAGAGGACCTTATGCATACACGACGACGCACCCCGTTAGCCTTCGCCATTGCGGCGGTATCGCTCGGTCTGCTGGCCGCCTGCTCGGATGAGCCCGACCAGCCTGTGGATGCGCCGGCGAATGCGCCGGCGGAACAGGTGACACCTGCGCCCGCTACGCCCCCAACCGATACTCCCGCCATCCCGCCCGCAGACACTTCGCCTTCGACCCCGTCAACCGACTCGACCACGACGCCGGGCGCATCGAACACGATGCCGCCACCCGTGGAAGAGACATCCCCGCCCGTGGACGGCGGTATGCCCAATGCCGACTCCCCGGCCGGCACGGCGGCGCCGGCATCGTAAGTGCTTAGCGAGTGAACCGGGAAAACGGGCGCCATGCGCCCGTTTTTTTTCTATACACTATGTTGATCAGCACAGGAGAAGATGGCCATGATCAATCGCAACGACTGGGTCGACGATTTTCAGAAGAACATTTCAGAATTGATTGCGCGCAGTCCCGCTGCAGATATCGAGCGCAACATGAAGGCGTTCATGTCCCAGACGTTTTCGCGCCTCGATCTGGTCACGCGCGAAGAGTTCGACATACAGGTGCAGTTGCTCGAGCGCGCGCTTGCGCGCATTACGGCGCTCGAATCACGGCTTAGCCAGTTAGAAGATAGGCAGCCGCCCGGTCGTTCGGGCGGGCCGGCTCCGGTAGAGCCCGCCGTCGAACCGGTGCCGGGTATCAATCGGCCGCCGCGTCCGAAACCCGAGTAAAACTCCCCATAGGCGTTCGCGCGATTCCAGCCGGCCCGTTGGCCCGCTTGTAGTCATACTGGCCGTGTCTTCCTTTCGGAGCACGGCCCATGTCACTGGCCATACTCGCCAGCAGAGCGCTCTACGGTTTCCAGGCTCAACCCGTCCGCGTTGAAGTTCACGTGGGCCCTGGCCTGCCCACGTTCATCATCGTAGGTTTGCCCGACACTGGGGTCAGAGAATCGCGCGAGCGGGTACGCTCGGCGCTGCATACCTGCGGCTACGACTTTCCCGCGGGGCGAATTACCGTAAATCTGGCGCCGGCCGACCTCCCCAAAGACTCGGGTCGGTTCGATCTAGCGATCGCGCTGGGCATTCTGCTCGCGACCGGCCAAGTATCGAACGCGGGTGCCGACACCACGCCGCATGTCTTCAATGATCACGTATTTGTGGGCGAGCTGTCTCTAACAGGTTCCTTAGGTGGCATCAAGGGTGCATTGGCTATCGCCATGGCCGTGGCTCGAGAGTCCCCGGGGGCTTCGCTGGTGATGCCGTCCAGTAGCGCCGCCGTGGCGGCTCAGGTGCCGGGCATTGACGTCTGGTCGGCCAGCACGCTCGTTGATGTGGTGGATGCCCTTGCAGGGCGCCGGCCCATGGAGCTTGCCCAGGCGCCGCCATGCGGCGAAGCCGCGCACGCCTTTCCGTGTCTGTCAGAAGTTGTGGGGCAACGAGCCGGCCGGCGAGCGCTCGAAATCGCGGCCAGCGGCGGGCATAGCTTGCTCATGTGCGGCCCGCCGGGCGTGGGCAAAAGCATGTTGGCGCAACGCTTACCCGGGTTGCTTCCGCCGTTGTCTGTCGTGCAGAGCCTCGAAGTGGCGGCACTGCACGGCTTGGCCGGGCACGATATCGGGCCCATGGCGCAGCCGCCGTTCAGGGCCCCGCATCACACGGCGTCGACGCCCGCGGTGATCGGGGGCGGTGGCTGGCCACGCCCCGGCGAGGTCAGCCTGGCGCATCAAGGGGTATTGTTCCTCGATGAAATTCCGGAATTCCACCGTGCAGTGTTGGAATCGCTGCGTGAACCGCTGGAGACAGGAGTCGTCAGCATTGCCCGCGCTCGGCTAAGCTGTACGTTCCCTGCGCGGTTTCAACTCGTAGCCGCCATGAACCCGTGCCCGTGCGGGTGGGCAGGGCATCCGCGTCGCGCCTGCACGTGTCCACCCGCCCGTGTCGACGCGTATCGTCGACGCCTGTCGGGGCCGCTGCTCGATCGCATCGACTTGCATGTGGGTCTGGGCATGCCCGAGGGCAGTTGGCTCGACGCGTCGCAAGAAGAAAGCTCAGTATCGGTGCGCGAACGTGTCGTGGCGTGCCGCGCGCGCCAGCTTGAACGGCAGGGGCGTGTGAACGCCCAGCTCGAGGGTGACCTTCTGCGCCGTCATGCCGAGCTGCAGGGTCAAGGTGCGCGGGTGTTGCGCGATGCCGCCGAACGGTGGGCCTGGTCAGCGCGGGTGGTGCACCGGGTACTGCGCATTTCCCGTACATTGGCCGATATGGCGGGGTCGTCCGAAATCGACACGGCTCATGTAGCCGAGGCCTTACAGTTCCGGCCTGTTTGGGGCGTGCTAGAACGTTAGACAAAGCCGCAGCAATCATCGTATAATCAATGGCTTTCTCTGCCTTCTAGTAAAGAGTTTAGGGGCGGGAAAATGAAAGAAAAAGCAGATGCCAGGTTCTGAAAAGAGTGGCCAGCTGGGTTTGGTTGCCACCTGCATGTGCATTACAAGAGTTTAATCATCATGCCCAAGATGAAAACCAAGAAAGGCGCTTCCAAGCGCTTTAAGGTTCGCGGTAGCGGCTCCATCAAGCGGGGTCAGGCATTCAAGCGCCATATCC
>CAZPYF010000085.1:0-9501 GCA_964590015.1 uncultured Burkholderiaceae bacterium | reverse complement strand
CCCGCGCGACACAGCGCCGGCTCGGTCTGCATCGGGGTTCACGAGCATCAGTCGCCCTGTGGCGCCGCTTCTGAAGAGCGCCGTCAGACTCGTCAAAGGGCCAGTCAGCCGTTGCGGGCCGCTGATCGTGCCCTGTGCGGGATACGGCGAGCCCCCGACCAGTGCCGCCTTCCCCGAGTCGGCCTTGAGCAAGACCGTTACAGGAACGAGCATGCCGTCGCCCACCAATGCGGCGGCGGCAAGGCGACGTTCGGCATCGGAGCCGACCGGTGTAGTCGCCGCCCTGTGATCCGCCACGGGGGCAATTACATTTGCTACAGCGCGGAGCCGCTCATACTCCTCAATGAGCCACGCAGCCCGGAAGTCCCACCACGGCAGCGATGAGTACACGGCGTCAATGCCCAGCCCGGCAAGCGCCGCCACTTGGACGGAGCTCATTCCTGGGGTCCATATCGAGATCAACAGGCTGCGATGCGCCTCGCGCAGTGCCGCCAGAACCGTTTCGATTTCAGACCTAGGAGTATGCGCCAGCCCGCGCAACAGCACGGCCACACCAGGCGGATGGTCGGAGAGGCTGCTCAGCGTACGCGCAAGCTCCTGTACCGCCCGGGCGCCGTGCGCGGGATTCACTTCGGCGTCAATCATGAACCGCAAATCATTCCGCGCACAGCGTTGCAGACACACGGCAGCCGCGTCTGCGTCGTCAAGCCACTCCATGGGCACGGCCAGCGTGTCGAGGCCCCACTTCACTGCTGTGGCACACGCCCTCGAGCACATTTCTTCACGATCATGATTTGAAGCGCCGGACTGAGATGATGTGATGGCACATACTCGCCACCCCTCCACGGCCGAATGGTGCTGTGACCAACGCATGGCTGACTGCTGCATGATGGGAACCCGAAAGTGACCTGCGGAAAGAGCGACCGCAGTAGCGCCTTCGCTTCAGGCAAGCCACATGCCCATCAGAGTCACCCTGCGGTACGTGTCTTGCTCTTGATTGCTCATCCCTATTCGGAGACATGAAGATGAGTGAATCAATGATCCGGCTGCACGTGCCCGAACCGCCCGGCCATGAGCCAAACCCGCCGCCCACGACCCCACCCGGCACAGAGCCCGGGCGTGAGATCGACCTTCCCCCGCTTACGAACCCCGACGAAATTCGCGAGCCGCATGACACGCCGCCTGACGACGCGCCCGAGCCGGAACCAGGCTCACCCCCACCGCCCGTGCATTGACGGCACCTTCTGAACCAGGCCCGGAGCATGGTCGAAATACCGCGCGTGCATGGCCGCCACCGACGGCGTCACCACCCGGCGTGCCTTGAGCGCGCGGAGCATACCGCTAGTGGTATCGAGCAATACCAAAGGGAGCTGCCGGTCATTGGCCGCGATGCGCAGGAGTGTTTTGGTTTCTTTCCAGGCCTGTTGCACGGGCAACCGCATCCAGGCCACCCAGATTGCATTGCGTAGCAGTTGTTGGCCGCGTTGCGGCGCCGAACCGGTATATCTGGGAAAGCGTCGCGCGACCACGTCATCGATATACGTCACTGCCCAGCCGCGCTGCGCGAGATCCAGCGTGAGCAACGCTTCCTCGCCGCCGAACGACAAAGGCGGCCAATACCCACCTGCCTCATAAAAGGCGCGGGTCCGCACGACGCAGGCACCTGCAATGAAATCGAAAAGCCGAGGCCCCGGCATCCCTTCGCTCGGCTCTCCTCGACGCGTCATGCGCACGCAGGCCGGATCGATCCGGTCAGACTCGCCCATCAAGACACGGCTGCTGACCACGCCGACTTTCGGGTGTTCATCAAGAACCTGCACTGCGCGTTGCAAGGAGCCGTGTGTCCATTGTGTGTCGTCGTCACAGAATGCAACGTACGGGGTGTGCACATAGGCCACGGCAATGTTGCGAGCGGCCGCACCGATGTTGCGGCGACTGCGAATGAGAAATACATCGGGAAATTCGTCGCGAACAGCCTTACAGGTGCCATCAGTCGAGCCGTTGTCAACGACGATGATTGGCCATCCGTTCGCAATATGGCCCAGCCCCCGCAAGGTCTGCAGAAGCTGGGCCCGGTGATTGTGGGTGAGTAGAACAACGGTACCGCGTTGCAGAGCTGGCATGAATACGACCCAACATCGAATTAATGCTCTTTATGAGCATGTTTCATGCCAGCTACAAATTTAACGCATGGTGGACGACGACTCGTCGGCGTCGCTCAGGGCGCCGTACTCTTCAAGACGGTTGTAAAGCGTTTTGAGGCTGATTCCCAACATCTCGGCGGCGGCTTTTTTCACGCCCCCACACTGTTTCAGCGTGGCCAGTATCAGTTGCCTGTTGGCGTCGGCCAGCGGAACGCCCACCGGAACTGTGATCTCGTTTCCCCAACCTGCAGAGTGAGATTCCAACGAGAACGCATTGAAGTCGCCCTTGATGGTGTCGTCGGCCAATATGTAGCTGCGATAAACATAATTGCGTAGTTCGCGAATGTTGCCGGGCCAAGGGTACGACTGCATGGCTTTTAGCGCATCGGCTGAGAATCGCTTCTGCGTGCCGTACTCGTCGTTCAGGCCCTGCAGGAAGTGTTCAGCAATAAGCAGCACGTCGTCTTCGCGCGTTCGCAACGGCGGCAGTTCCAGGGGAAAGACGCTAAGCCGGTGATACAAGTCTTCGCGTAGCGTGCCTTTCGCAACGGCCTGCTCGGGATTGCGGTTGGTGGCCGCCACCACGCGCACGTCGCTGGCGATTTCGTCGTGCGAACCCACGCGCATGAACCGCCCTGTTTCAAGTACGCGCAGTAACCGAACCTGCAACTCCATCGACATCTCGGTAATTTCATCGAGGAATAGCGTACCGCCGTGGGCCCGTTCAAAATAGCCCTTGTGCTGCTTGTCGGCGCCCGTGAAAGCGCCCTTCTCATGACCAAACAGCTCGCTTTCAATGAGGTTCGGAGAAATGGCGCCGCAGTTCACCGCCATGAAGGGCTTCTCGCGTCGCCGGCTTGCAAGGTGTATGGCTTCAGCCGCGAGCTCTTTGCCCGTACCGCTTTCGCCCACCAGCAGCACCGTTGCCTGTGTGGGCGCGACTTTTTCGATATGCGCGCACAATAGCTGGATGGCGGGCGACTTTCCTACAATTCGGGCGAACGCACCTTCGGTATCGTGGTCGGAAGCCCCACCCGGTGCGAGGTTTTTAAGCTCGCCGAGGATGCCGCGCAGCCGGCGCAAGGCCAGCGGCTTCAGCAGGTAGTCGACCGCCCCGCATCGCAGCGCCTCAATGGCGCTATCTACGGTGGAGTGACCGGTAACGAACACAACTTGGCAGTCGCTCAGGGCAAGCTTCTTCCAGAGATCAATGCCGTCGCCGTCGGGCAAGTGCATATCCAGCAGCATGACGTCGGGCTTGTGGCGCTCGACCTGTATGCGTGCTTCGCGGATATTTCCAGCTTGAGCTACCGTATACCCTTGCTCAGCGGCAATTTCGGCGACCAGCTCTCGAATCGCCGGCTCATCGTCGGTAATCAATAGGTGCGGCATAAGGCCTCGTAACGGGTTCATATAGCTTCGGTACGATTTATGCTACCTGCTTTTCTTGATACCGGACGTAAAGATGCATATCATTTGCAACCAAACACAATAAGCGAATATACGTCGTCGCCACAATTGTTTAGACTTTCCCCATGATTCCGTCATCGAAGTTACTCGGGCGTTCGCCGGCTGCTTTTGAAATGGCTCGGTCGATCGTGAAAGCTGCACCCACAGATGCCAGCGTACTCATCATCGGCGAAAGCGGAACAGGCAAAGAGGTTGTAGCCCGTACTGTGCACGCCCGCAGCAATCGGGCCGACGCGCCCTTCATAGCCATTAACTGCGGCGCCATTTCCCCTTCATTAGCCGAGAGTGAACTGTTCGGGCACGAAAAAGGCAGCTTCACCGGCGCAGTATCCCGGGCCATTGGGTGCTTTGAGCGGGCACATACGGGCACACTATTTCTTGATGAAGTAACAGAAATGCCCATGTCGATTCAGGTGCAGCTGCTTCGCGTACTTGAAACGGGCACCTTTCTACGCGTGGGCGGCACGGAGTCGATACGTGTCGATGTTCGCATCATCGCCGCCACTAACCGTGATATCACCGACACCGTCAAGAGCGGCACGATGCGCTCTGACCTGCTTTACCGGCTCGCGGTGTTTCCGATCAAGATTCCGCCCCTACGCGAGCGCAAGTCTGACATCGCGTACCTGGCGCAAAAGTTTCTTGACGATCTGAACGAGCGCGAGAAAGGGAAAAAGGTGTTTTCGCCGGATTCAATCGGCCGGCTGCAGCAATACAACTGGCCGGGCAACATTCGCGAGCTCAAGAATACCGTTACGCGCGCGTACATCCTCTCTGACGACAACGAGATCGACATTGCGCCGATGCGGCCCTTCCTACGCGACTCTACGCCTGTACGCTATAACGATACGGTACATATTCCTGTGGGAACGTCGCTCGCGGCAGCAGAACGGTCGGTGATTCTGGCAACAATCGACCATTATGGCGGCGACAAGAAGCGCGCGGCCATGTCGTTGGGCATCAGCGTGAGAACCCTCAGCAATCGGCTTGATCAACTGAATCGACCCGGTACCGACGCCGCTAACGCTGAGCCCACCACCGCCTGACGGCGGCAGCTTCGCACCTTGGTCTGTTAGCGCTTACCGCCTTGCGGTGTAGGCAGGTCGGGGGGCTGCGGCTTCCCTTCCTGGACTGTGGGCAGATCGTCAGCGGCCTCGCCGGCCCGCTTGGGTAACTGTTCATTCTCGCGGCGCTGAGGCGCCGGCGTTTGCCCATGCTCATCTTGGTCAGCATGCACTTGCTTACTGGCCGCTTCGCCCGCCTCACCATATTGATTGCCGCGTGCCACCTCGCGTTGGTCGGGTTCCGGAGGCGGTTGCCCGGCAACCTCGCCGCGCGTTCCAGGCGCCTGCCAATGTCGCGGCATATGCCCCACGTCTTGATCGGGATCGCGCTGATCGTCGAACGCTCCCGGTTTTTTCTCTGCCCGCTTGCCCAAGCCCGGGTCGCCTCGCTCGTCTATATCCTTTCTTGACATCTTATTCCTCCTGCTCGGCGCATCCCCATCGCCGGGGCATGCGAATGAAGGCGAGCAAGCTACGTGCCGATTAGCCGTCGTGGCCCGAAAAAGTCGGCAGTTCTTACACGTTTGGGGAAAGAAGGACTGCATCCGGCATGAGAAAACGGCCCGGCCAGACTCGCCGATTGTGCGGGGTCTCGGTTCCCCGGCTCGAAAGTGCGTTGCGCTTTACGGCTCGAAAGTCGCATGAACACTGGCCTCACACAATGAGATACGTTCGTTCGAAATTCGACACGTCGAGTTGGCATGAACGTTGCGTGTATCCCTGTGTCAGTGACCCCCATTTAAGGAGACAGAATTGGCACAGCTCATACACGAAATGCGGGCCAAACAACAAACCGCACTAACACCCCGGCTTCAGCAATCCGTCAAGCTGTTGCAGATGTCCACACTGGACTTCAGCCGCGAAGTCGCCGAGGCGATCGCCAACAATCCCTTCCTTGAGGAAGACGAGGGCGCGCCGGCTGAACACGACGCTGCCGATCATGAATCCACGGCTCCGAATCCCGAAGCTATCATTGCCGCCGACCCGGCAGACCACGTCGAAATTTCCGCGCCTGTTGTCGAGTCCGAAAGCAGCGCTGACTTCGACGGCGTGGAGATCACCGATTACGACGCGAGCCTGGAAACGGGCAGCACGTATTCAGGCGACTACCCGACGTCGCGCAACAACGATCAACCCGAAACTGACATCGGCCAATGGGCGCGCAGCGAAACCTCGCTGCACGATGCCCTGCGCACCGACCTCTGCGCCTACGAGCTCTCCGCGCGTGACCGCTGTCTGGTGGAGCTTATTATCGAAGCCCTCGACGACGACGGCTACCTGCGTATTCCGTTCGACGACCTCGTGCTCGATTACCAACTCGACCCTGAACCGACCGATCGCGAATGGGAAACCGCGCTTAAGCTCGTTCAGCACCTAGGCGCAGCGGGCATCGGTGCTCGCAACCTGCAAGAATGCCTTGTGTTGCAACTTAACGCCCTTGATGAAGATACGCCCTCACGCGACCTCGCGCGCCGCATCGTGGAAGAAGCGCTCGACCGACTGGGCCGTTGCGACTATGCCGGGCTTGCCCGGGTGCTTTCGGTGCCGGAAGCCGATGTCCATGAAGCCTGCCTGCTGATTCGTAGCCTGGAGCCTCGACCCGGTGCCCGCTTCACCCGCATTGACCCGTCGTGCTACGTAGTACCCGACGTCTTTGTGCGTAAGGTGGGCGATTCCTGGGTAGCCGTCGCGAATGATGGCGCTACGCCGCGAGCCCAGCTCAACACCATGTATACCCAGTTGTTCAAGCAAACCCGCTATGAAGAGCGGTCGCTCATGGCACAGGCCCTGCAAGAAGCACGCTGGTTGATGCGCAGCCTGGAACAGCGTAGCAGCACCATCGTACGCGTGGCACAAGCCATCGTTGCCCGCCAGCAGACCTTCTTCGACTATGGCGATGTCGCCTTGCGACCCATGATGCTGAGCGAGATTGCCGAGGAGCTTGGCATGCATGAATCAACCGTATCGCGCGCGACGAGCAACAAGTATCTGGCATCGCCACGCGGCATCTTTGAGTTCAAATACTTCTTCTCGCGCGAACTGGCTACGCAATCGGGCGGCACATGTTCTGCCGTTGCCGTGCGTGCACTGATTCAGGAAATGATTGAATCGGAAGACCCGAACGAACCCCTGTCTGACGTGATGCTGGCGCAGCGCCTGGCTCGCGAAGGTGTGCAGGTGGCACGACGCACGGTGTCTAAGTACCGTGCACAGATCAAGTACCCGCCTGCAGAACAACGCCGTCGCCCCTTGCAAGCCGCCTAATGGCGCCGGCTCCGGTCAGCCGTTGACGACGTCCCCACCGTTGGGATGCAGCACCTGCCCGGTCATGTAACTGCCGTCCTGCGACGCCAGGAACACATAGCAGGGTGCCACTTCCTCGGGCTGACCGGGCCGCTTCATAGGGGTTTCGGCCCCGAATTTCGCGACAGACTCGGCGTCGAAACTGGCCGGAATCAAGGGCGTCCAGATCGGCCCCGGTGCGACACCATTGACCCGTATGCCCCGCTCTGCCAGCGACTTCGCTAGCGAGCGCGTGAAGGCAACGATGGCCCCCTTGGTTGCCGAATAATCGATCAAGCCGGGGCTGCCGCGATAGGCGGTAACCGACGTCGTGTTAACAATGGCGGCGCCCGACTGCAGATGGGGCAACGCTGCTCGCGTGAGCAGGAACATGCCGAAGAAATTCGTGCGGAAGGTGCGTACTAGCTGCTCCGTATCGATTTCTTCCATGCTCTTCGCCACATGTTGCTCGGCGGCGTTGTTCACCAAAATATCGATACGCCCGTTGAGTGTGAGTGCGCGCTTGATGATCTCGTTGCAATGCGATTCGTCGCCAATGTCGCCGGCAATGAGCTCACAACGGCGTCCTTCCGCCTCGACCAGCCTCTTGGTCTCGTTCGCATCGCCGTGCTCATCGAGATAGCACACCAGCACGTCGGCACCTTTCTTCGCATACGCAACGGCCATCGCACGGCCGATGCCGCTATCTCCGCCCGTAATGATGGCGACACGGTCACGCAATTTCCCGGCAGCAAGATACGTGTGCTCGCCGCTATCGGGCTGCGGGCGCATGTCGGATTGAATGCCAGGTTGCCGGCCTTGCTCTTGGGGTGGCAGAGTGTTGTTACTTTCGTCAGTCATATGGGTTCTCCGTAAATGGAGAAAACCCAGCAAGGGCTATGCCCTCAAAGGCGCCTTACGAGGCGATTGGCAACAGGTTGCGGTGGCTCTCGAAGCAGTGCAATTGCCCGTCGACCGGATCGCGAAACACTACAGATCTTGCGAGCAGCTGCAAGGGATTCCGATAGTCGGCAGCATCGGCGCGCACCCGCATCACGGGGTAATACTCGTCATTTAATATCGGCATGCCCAACGCGTGCATATGAACACGCAGCTGATGCTTGCGGCCGGTACGCGGCAACAGGCGAAAGCGGGCCGGTGTGCCGGCTCCAGCGCCTTCCAGCAGTTCAATACGCGTTTCGCTGTTGGGTGTACCAGCCACCTCACGCATCACGAAACCGCCGGGAATCTCTTCGACCCGGCTGCGGTGAACCATAGGAAACGTCAAATCGGCCGGCATGATGGCAACGGCTTCGTATTCCTTCTGAACAGCCTGCCCTTGAAACAGCGACTGGTATTGGCCGCGAAAATGCGGATCCACACAGAACATCAATACGCCGGCCGTGTCACGGTCAAGCCGATGCACGGGCGAAAGAGTGGGTAGATCGAGTTCACGCCGCAATCGCACCAACGCCGTATGGCGCAAATAGCGCCCGCCCGGCGTGGTGGCCATGAAGTGCGGTTTATCAACGACCAGCAGACGGGTGTCGCGGTACAGAATCGGCAGCTCGAAAGGCAGCGCCGGCTCGTCAGGCACCTCGCGGTAGTACCACAGCCAACGATCAGGCAGGTATGGCGAGTCGGCCGCCTGGGCGACACCGTGGTCGTCGACGATGTCGCCCGCCTCTAGCCGCTGCCGCAACACCTCGGGCGCGATACGGGGAAAGCGTTCGCACAGAAACTCGAACAGCGTTCCCCAGGGCCCCCGATTCAGGTAGACGCGGCTGGGCGGGATGCCATCACGTTCCGGTAACACTGCGCGGCGGCGATGTCAGCGCTGCATGATGTTATGCCGTCACCGGGGCTGCACCCGATCCACTGCGACGCAAGCGCCGCCCCTGCAACGTCCAGATGAAGGCCAAGATCGCTAGTGCGGGCAGGTAGGTCCAGAATTCGGACGGCCGGTTCGGGTTCGGTACAAGGATCTCGTTGACATCCCAACCCTGTTCCCAGCCGGCGCGGCGCGCGGAACTGCCGAACCGTACCGCGGCGATCTGCACCATGTCGCCCATCGCCATCACGGTAAGCCCCGACTCGGAAAGGCGCTGACGCCCCGCATCTTCGCCGGTGGCTTCGCTGCCTTCGGGCAACTCGCGTAGCGCGACCGCCACCGTCTTACGAAGCTCGTCGCCCTCGATGTTCATGCCGGACAGTACGGCCACGAAGCGGCCCGTGGGAGGCATTTCAGCGGCAATACTATAGATTTGCGAAGCAGGGCGCGACTCGTACTTTGGCGCAATGTAGTTCATGAACCAGTCGGGCCGGAAGAGCGCAAACGTGACCAACAACAGCAACAGCACTTCGACCCAGCTGCATTTGCTACGCATCCACGCCATCGTGGCTGCGGCGAACGTAAGCGATGCCAATGTCGCCCCGAACACCACCAAAATCAGCTCATGCCAACCGGAGACATCGATAAGCAACAGCATGGGGTTGAAGATGAACATGAACGGTAGTACGGCCGTACGCATCGCGTAGGT
>CAZPYF010000084.1:0-9520 GCA_964590015.1 uncultured Burkholderiaceae bacterium | reverse complement strand
TTCCCAGGCCGCCAGCTGTAAGGCTTGCGCCACGTTAAGCGAGCTGTATTCGGGGTTCGCCGGGATATGGCAGAGGCGCTGGCACAAAGCGATATCTTCGTTCGTAAGGCCCGAGCGCTCGGTACCCAGCACGATGGCCACTTTGCCTTCACTGACTTCGCCCAGATGCTGCCGCGCTAGGTCGGCCGCTACCCGTATGTCGCACGCAGGCGGCCCCAGGTAGCGCGGCCGCGCCGTAAGCGCGAATGCCAGTGTCACGGGCGCCAACGCCTCGGCCAGTGTCGGCATGACGTTTGCCAGCTCGAGCACATCGGTCGCACCGCTCGCCATCGCCACCGCCTCGGGCTGCAAGCAGATTTCGTCGGTTTTGGGTGCCACGAGGCACAGCTCGCCGAACCCCATAGTCTTGATGGCGCGGGCCGCCGCCCCGACATTGCCGGGGTGCGAGGGTTGAACCATAATGAAGCGGACGTGCCGGAAGGCGTGGCCCTGTTCAGACCGTGGCGGGGAAGTCATCTAAAATACGCGGTTTGCGCTCTACAAAAAACGGATATCTATGCACCCGATGCTCAATACCGCCATCAAGGCGGCTCGCCGTGCCGGCACGCTAATCAATCGTGCCAGCCTCGACCTCGAACGACTGCAGGTCGCGCGCAAAGGGCCCAGGGATTATGTCACGGAAGTCGATCACGCTGCCGAAGAGGCCATCATCGACACCCTGCGCACCGCATACCCGTCTCACGCCTTTTTGTGCGAAGAATCGGGCCATACGCCAGGCAGCGAGGGGTCGCAAGGCGATGCTCCGGAGTTTCAGTGGATCATCGACCCGCTCGATGGCACCACGAATTTTATACATGGCCTGCCTTTGTTCGCCGTGTCGATCGCGCTAAAGCATCGCGGCCAAGTCACTCAGGCGGTGGTCTACGACCCGTCACGCAACGAGCTTTTCACAGCCAGCCGGGGCAGTGGTGCGTTCCTGAACGACCGCCGTATCCGCATCAGCGGTCAACTGCGTTATCACGACGCCTTGATGGCGGCCCATATCAGTAATGCCAAGATGAATGGCGATTCGCCCTTCTCGCAGATGTTCTCCGACTGCACCGCCGTGCGTCGGCTTGGCTCCACCGTGCTTGACCTCGCCTATGTCGCTGCCGGCCGGCTCGATGGGTACTGCGGTGTGGGCCTGAAGCCTTGGGACATCGCTGCAGGCGGTTTGCTCGTGCTTGAAGCGGGCGGCCTGATCTCAGACTTCCAGGGCGAACAAACTTGGATGGACACAGGCCGCGTAATTGCCGCCACGCCGAAGATTTTCCCGCAGATGCTTTCTTACCTGCAATGAGTGCCGTCGCGCTCCGCCGCCCTAGCGGCGTGTGGGCGCAACGGCTGAACGCCATGAGTGAACCTTTACTCCCCGGAGCCTGTTGATGTTGGAATGGATGGCTGATCCTTCCGCCTGGGCGGGGCTGTTCACCTTGGTGTTGCTCGAGATTATCCTGGGCATCGATAACCTCATCTTCATTGCCATCCTGGTCGATAAACTGCCCCCCGAGCACCGTGACCGTGCGCGGGTGCTGGGCCTTTCTCTGGCGCTGTTGATGCGTCTGGCGCTGCTGTCGGTCATTTCATGGCTGGTGGCACTGACCGACCCCTGGTTCTCTATTGGTACGCTCGATTTCTCACAACGCGATGTCATCCTGATCGTGGGCGGGCTGTTCCTTCTGCTGAAGGGCACCATAGAACTGCACGAACGGGTGGAAGGCAAGTCGGCTCGCGCGTCGGGTTCTCAGGTGCACGCCGGGTTCGGCGTGATCGTGCTTCAGATCGTCGTGCTCGACGCCGTCTTCTCGCTCGATGCCGTTATTACGGCAGTGGGCATGGTCGATCATTTATCGATCATGATGATCGCCGTGACCATCGCCATTGGATTGATGCTGGTGGCTTCGAAACCGCTCACACGGTTCGTGAACGCCCACCCCACTGTGGTCATTCTGTGCCTGGGCTTTCTGCTCACCATCGGGTTCACGCTCATTGTGGAAGGCTTCGGCTTTGTCGTGCCGAAGGGGTATCTGTATGCCGCCATCGCCTTCTCGGTGCTGATCGAAACGCTTAACCAGCTCGCCCGGCGCAACATGCGCAAGCTCGCCGCAAGCCGCCCTATGCGCGAACGCACCGCCGAAGGCGTGCTGCGGATGCTGGGTATGGGGCCGACGGGGGCGGGTTCAGCCGACGATGTTAATTCCGCGCCTGCCAAGGTCTTTGAAGACGAAGAGCGCTATATGGTGAGCGGCGTGCTCACACTGGCCGATCGTTCCATCCATTCCGTCATGACGCCCCGCACCGAAGTGTCGTGGCTGAATCTTGATGACCCACCGGCCGAACTGCGGGCGCGCGTACTCGAATCGCCGCACAGTTTTTTCCCCGTATGCCGGGGCTCACTTGATGACGTGGTGGGCATCGGCCGCGCCAAAGAAATCGTGGCGGATCTGATCGAGCAGAAAGCCATACGCGTGTCAAAGCTGCGTGAACCCCTGATCGTGCACGAATCCATCGGCATGCTGCGCCTCATGGAAACGCTGAAGCGCTCGCGCGGGCAACTGGTCATGGTCACCGACGAATTCGGGGCCATTGTGGGCCTTGTGACGCCAATCGACGTCTTCGAAGCCATCGCCGGAGAGTTCCCCGATGAAGACGAGATGCCCGACATTGAGGAACTGGGCGACGGGCGCTGGCGCGTCGATGGCGCGGCCGACCTGCTGCATCTGGAACTCCTGCTGGGCACCGATGACCTGGCCAACGACGACGCCGATTACTCCACCATAGCCGGGTTCATGCTCGAACGATTCGGGCATTTGCCCAAGACCGGCGATCAATGCCGACATGACGACGGGCAAGCCGGGTACGTGTTCACGGTTGAGACCATGGAGGGGCGCCGCATTGCGTCGGTTCTGGTCGAGCGTGAGGCGCCGGGTGGCTCCGATACTGCAGAAAAGAGAAACGAATGACCGAATCCGCATGGTTCCTGATTAAGGCCTTGCTCTTGGGTGTACTGGAAGGCCTGACCGAGTTCATACCGGTTTCGAGTACAGCGCACTTATTGCTCGTCGGAGCATGGATCGACTTCTCGTCGAGCGACGACAAGGTCTTTGAAGTGGTGATTCAGTTTGGTTCCATTCTCGCGGTGATGTGGATCTTCCGCGAGCGGCTGGTGCAGCTGGCGCGTGGTGCGCTCACGCGCGACGCGGTGGAACTAGCCTTCATGCGCAATCTCATCATTGCGTTTTTACCGGCCGCCGTGATCGGCGCCCTGGCCATCAAGTACATCAAGATGCTGTTTCACAGCCCGGGGGTGTTCGTGTTCACACTGGTCGTCGGGGGCGTCATCATGCTGTGGGTCGAACGCAAACCCCAATACGCCAAGTTCGGGCCGGGGTCGAGCGGCGTACCCGCCAACGAAACCGAAACCACCCGGCGCGCGACGGCGCATGCGCTTGAACAGATCACATGGAAGCAGGCCCTGGTAGTGGGCTTTGCGCAATGCCTGGCGATGGTGCCGGGCACCTCGCGCTCAGGAGCCACCATCATTAGTGGCATGCTCGCCGGCATCGACCGGCGAACGGCCACCGAATTTTCCTTTTTTCTGGCGATGCCGACCATGCTGGCGGCGACCGTCTACGACCTTTCGCGTAACGCCTCGGTGCTCACCACTGACCAGTTTTCGGCGATTGCGGTGGGTTTTGTTGCCGCTTTCGTGAGTGCGCTGGTGGTCGTACGCGCAGTGTTGCGATTTGTCTCGCGGCACACTTACCGGCCGTTCGCGTGGTATCGCATCGGCTTGGGTATGGTCGTGCTCGCGTGGCTGGTGTGGTAATTCACTATTCAAATGGGTTGCGGATTGGGGTGGCCATGAAGCAGGGCTCCCGTATAATTCCGGCCTGAAACATTCAGACCAAAAAGGCAATGAAGATGAGTGAGGAATGCTGCGGACACAACCTTAGGGATATCTCCCACTTCAAATCGGCGATTCGGAACTTCCGTACTGAATACTACGAGCTTCATCCCGAGCTGATGAAGCGGCTGACCTCTGAAGGGCAGGCGCCTGCCACTCTGATCATTGCCTGCTGCGATTCCCGCGTGGAAACCGGTCTTCTCATGCAGGCCCAGCCGGGGGAGCTGTTCACGGTGCGTAACGTGGCCAACCTGGTTCCGCCCTATGAGCCCGACGAAGAGTTGCATGGCACATCGGCCGCCATTGAGTACGCTGTGCGCGATCTCAAGGTCGATCACATCATCGTTCTCGGCCATGCTCAGTGTGGCGGCATTCGCGCCATGATCACCCGCGCCATGGGCAAGGACATCGACCGCGATTTCATCGGCCCCTGGGTGAGCCTGGCACACCGCGCCACGGAGCTTTTCGTGAACAGCCCCAACGGCTATCGCGAACCGGTCTCGCTCGAGCTGCTCGAAAAGAACCCCAGCCTCGTGGAACGCGCCGCCATCACCGGCTCGCTGCACAATCTGCTGACCTATCCATGGATCAAATCCAAGGTCGAGGCCGGTACATTGGCGCTGCATGGCTGGTGGTTCGATATCGAATCCGGCGACCTCTGGGCCGCACAGTATCCCGACCTCTATCTCATGCCGGTGCTCGACGAGTGATCGTCGCAGCTGGCGGTATGCGTCGCGGCATGGGGCGCTGAAGGCCATGCGCAGGCCAGACAATACGGCATTCTGGGTCAACGACCGCTTGCCGGTGCCCACCGCTATCGGCCTCTCGGTCGAGCAGCTTGCCTTTCTGGGCGCGCTGCTCGTCGTGCCCAACCTCTTTGCCCATAACGACATCGTGCCCATGGGCACGAGCGTATTTCTTGATATTGCCAGCGCCACACTCATGGTGTGCGCGTTAAGCGTTCTGCTTCAGGTGACGGCGCGCTGGGGTCTGGGGGCAGGGTATTACTACCCGCTGCAATCCACGCCCACCGTCTTTGCCATGATGATGGTGGCCAGCAGCCACGGCGGTCTCGCCGTCGCCTATGGCATGATCTTCGTCACGGGCCTCACGCAAATCGTGCTAAGCGGGGTGCTCGTCAAACTGCGCAATATCTTTACGGTTGAGGTCGCCGGCCTGGCGGTCATGCTGACCGGCATCACGACAGGCAAGATGGGCCTTGAGGCCCTGTTCGGTGTCGAGTCGAGCCCCATCGAAATGACCGGCATCATCGTCGCGCTGATCACGCTGGCCGTTCTGGTGTTCTGCAATATCTGGGTGAAAGCGCGTTTCCAAGCCTTCACGACCCTCGCGGGTCTGCTGATCGGTACGCTCGTCGCCGCGTACTTCGACATGATTCCGCGCGATATCTGGCAGGACATTGCCGAGACGCCATGGCTGCGGGTTCCGGATGTCACGGGCATAGGGTGGCAGTTCGATACTGACCTCATCGGCCTTTATGCGTTGATGGGCCTTTCCATGACGCTGATGTCCTTAGGCACCCAGACCGTTGCTCAGCGCGCCGTCGACGCCGATTGGCATATTCCCGATTTACGAGCCTACGCCCGCGGCCTGCGCGCAGAGGGCGTCAGCCATGTAATCGGCTCATTCGTAGGGGCCATGCCCCAGACGGCCAGCGGCGGCGCGGTGGGGCTCGCCACGAGCGCGGGCTGTACCAGCCGCTACCTGGGTTACTGGGTAGCCGGTGCGCTGGTATTCATGGCGTTGTGCTCAAAGCTGATCGTCTTGTGGTTTGTGGTGCCTGCGCCGGTCATTGCGGCCCTGATGCTCTATCTGGCCGCGCTGCTGATCATGACGGGGCTGCGCCTGATCTCATCGCGCATGCTCGACAATCGCCGTGCCATGGCGGTAGGCCTTGGCTTGATGGTGGGCGTGGCCAATCAGTACATCGTCTTAGGCCTTGAGGTTTCAATGCCGGCGCTGGCGGGCTTCATGCGTGTGGCCGGCGGCCTGAACGGCGTGTTGGTCGCCCTGGTGCTCACGTTCGTTTTCCGTATCGGTGCCACGGCACGTACGCGCCGCAATTTCATTATCGAAGCCACCACCCCCGATGACCTGAACAGCTTCATGGAAGAACAGGGGCGGTTGTGGGGCGCCCGGCGCGACTCGGTGTTGCGGGTGCGGCAGGTGGTCTGGGAAGCGTTTGATTTGCTCGCGCACAGCGGACATATAGTGGCCACACCGCAGCGACTCGAAGTGCAGACCCGTTTCGATGATTACGCGCTGCGAGTGCGCTTCATTTATGAAGGGCTTCCCTTGCCGGCGGCGGGAAGCGCACCACCATCGCCTGAAGACATGCTCGACGACCCCGAGGCCGCAGCCCGGCTCTCGAGCTACTTGGTCAGCCGCCTGGCGCGCCGAGTTCAAACTTCAGAGCGCGACGGCCGCAGCTATCTGGATCTTTATTTCGACGCCTAGCAGCTTGGCAGCGGTGCTGTGTTTCGATGCCTAGCAGTTCGGCTGCGGCGCACCGTCATGCTGGTGCAGATGTACGCCATCGCCGTCAATAATCGCCCACCCGCCACGTTGCGCGCCCGCATGGTCGAAGTCCCAATCCGGCAAGACCACGCGTTCACAATCACGGCCATCCACCGAGACATGATGCCGCGCCGGGCGGTGAGTGTGCCCATGAACGAGAAAGCGTACCTCTGGCCCCGCGCTGCGAAACGCGTCTTCAATGGCAGCGGGTGTGACATCCATGATGTAGGGCGCCTTGTGCTGATTGGCCTGCTTGCTGCGTTCTCGCGCCCATGCGGCGATGCGCTTGCGCATGCTTAGCGGCAAGGCAAGATACACGGCTTGCACACCCGGGTTGTGCACGATGCGCCGCATGCGCTGAAAGTGTTGATCTTCCACGCAATATTCGTCGCCGTGCGCCAGAAGAACCGGGCCGGCGGCGGTGTCGAGCAACGTGGCTTCGGTAATGAGGCGTGCGCCTAGATGCTGTGCCAGGCGCGAGCCCACCAGAAAGTCGCGGTTGCCGCGACCCAGCCATAAGGGAATCCGGGCACTGACATGTTGCAGGGCGGCCATGGACGCCCGGAGCCACGCATCGGGCGAGCGTAACGCCACGTCGTCGCCGATCCAGGCGTCGAAGAGGTCGCCCGCGAGAATCAGCGCATCGGCTTCCCGTGCCGCCCGTTCAAGAAAATCGTGAAAGGCCGCCTGCGTGGCCGGGGCATCGGGCCCCAGGTGCACATCGGCGGCGATCCACAAACGGCCTGGAATAGGCAGCCTATTCAACGACCGAGGCTTTCTCGATGATGACGTCTTCGTTCGGTACGTCTTGATGGAAGCCGCGGCTGCCGGTCTTGACGTTCTTGATCTTGTCGACCACTTCCGTGCCGTCGACGACCTTGCCAAAGACGGTATAGCCCCAGCCATTGGTGGTGGGAGCCGTGTGGTTCAGGAAGTCGTTGTCGGCCACATTGATAAAGAACTGTGCGGTCGCCGAATGAGGGTCGGAAGTACGAGCCATGGCTACCGTGTAGCGGTCGTTCTTCAAGCCATTGTTGGCTTCGTTCTCAACGGAGTCGCCCGTGCGCTTTTGCTTCATACCGGCCTCGAAACCGCCGCCTTGAATCATGAAGTTGTTAATAACGCGATGAAACACCGTGCCGTCGTAGAAGCCGTCGCGTACGTAGGTCAGAAAGTTCTCGGACGACTTGGGCGCCTTTTCGGCATTCAGTTCGATGACGATGTCACCGTGGTTGGTCTGGAGCTTGACGCGCGTTTCAGTGGTCATGGGGGCATTACCTTCTTTCGTGGTGGAAGTGTCGGCTGTTGCAGTGGCGCCCAGCGTAAGAAGGGCGGAAGCGAACAGGGCGGTGCCCAGACGACGCATGCGCGCGCTGGGCAGGGAGACGTTTAATCGGGTATCAGCCATGTAGGTGTCGGTCCAGTTGCGTGAATGGAAGACGAAGTGCTTATTGGCCGGCTTGCGCGGCGCGGAACGATTCCTGTGCCAGCAGCAGCTGTACGCGGCCCAGGTTGGCGCGTGCTTCGCGGTAATCGGGGTTGGTCTGGAGCGCCATTTCAAGCGATTGGCGCGCCATGTTGAGCCGGCCGGTTTTGACGTATTCGGCCGCCAGGTTGTTCCAGGGTTCGGGCAGCTCAGGGTACCGAGTGGTCATGTCGCGGTAGACCTCGATCGCCTCTTCATGGCGTTCAAGTGCCGCCAGTGCGCGCGCATGAAGGAACACCAGTTGAACGTCGTTGCCCAAGGGATCGGGACTGCCGGCGTACTGCGCTTTGCGCTTCTCGATGACCTCGAGCGCTTCGGCTGCACGGCCTTGATCGAGCATGGCCGAGATACGGTCGGTGATCTGCGATGGTGTGAGGGGAAGGCTGGTATCAACAGACGGCTCGAGCGTTTCCAGCAGATTGGCCAAGCCCTTCCAACCCTTCTCTTCGGGCTGTTCGTTCGGGAACAGATTGCCGTTGTTCTGTGCCGTTGCGGGCGTGGGCGGTTGAGCAGCCACGGCCGGCGCGAACAGCGCCGATTGTGTGCACAACAGCGCGACGGTGGCCACGGCCAGGGCAGGCCGGAATTTCGGAGCAGACGATAAGCGCACGGGCGATCCTAGAATGGGTCTTGCTATACTTAACGACCACCATTTTAGCCGTGCTTTCGCCAGATAGCCCATCCCGAGCGGATCGGCGTTCGGGGCGGGGTCACGGCTTTCGCTACATTCGACACAAGAACGGCAGATGCTGCATATCCACAACTCCCTCGCCCGTACCAAGGAAGCCCTGCGCACTGTTGAGCCCGGGCATGTTCGCATGTATGTCTGCGGCATGACGGTGTACGACTTCTGCCACCTTGGGCATGCTCGTATGCTGGTGAGCTTTGATGTGGTTCAGCGCTGGCTGCGCGCGCAGGGGTACCGGGTTACGTACGTTCGCAATATCACCGATATCGACGACAAGATCATTCGCCGCGCTGTAGAAACGGGTCGGCGGCTCAATGAGGTGACTTCGTTCTTCATTGACGCCATGCGTGCCGACGAGCGGGCCCTGGGGGTGCAGGCGCCCGACCACGAGCCCCGTGCCACCGAACACGTGGGCGAGATGCTCGACATCATTTCGCGGCTCGAAGAGAAAGGGCTGGCATACCGTTCCGACGACGGCGACGTGAACTATGCCGTGCGCGAGTTCGAAGGCTACGGCAAGCTCTCCGGCAAATCGCTTGACGATCTGCGGGCCGGCGAACGTGTTGCTGTGGCGGCGGGTAAGCGCGATCCGCTCGACTTCGTGCTGTGGAAGGCGGCCAAGGCCGAAGAGCCACAGGAGTCGAAATGGGAATCGCCGTATGGCATGGGCCGGCCCGGTTGGCATATTGAGTGCTCGGCCATGAGCAAGGCCTTGCTTGGTTTGCCGCTCGATATCCACGGCGGCGGGCCCGACCTCAAGTTTCCCCACCACGAGAACGAGATCGCGCAGACGGAAGGCGCATTCGGCGGTAGCCTGGCGTCCATCTGGATGCACTGCGGCCCGCTCATGGTCGATGCCGAC
>CAZPYF010000083.1:0-9661 GCA_964590015.1 uncultured Burkholderiaceae bacterium | reverse complement strand
CACCGGATTTTGATTCCGGCATGCGAAGGTTCGAATCCTTCTTCCCCAGCCACTTTTTCAGCCTACAGGCTGTCGAAGCGCACAAGCTGTTGAGTCGGCCCCATCGGGGAGCTGGTCAACAGCTTTGTCGTTTGGGCCAACGCAAAACGCAGCTTCCATCATGGCACAAGACAAGTTCATGATCTTTACCGGCACAGCCAACACCAGGCTGGCCGTCGATGTTGCCAACCACCTCGACATGTCTCTGGGCAAAATGAGCGTCGGTCGGTTTTCCGACGGCGAGGTCATGGTAGAGATCAACGAGAACGTACGAGGCAAAGATGTCTTCGTGCTTCAGCCCACCTGTGCGCCGACCAACGACAACCTGATGGAAATCATGGTCATGGTCGATGCACTGCGCAGGGCATCGGCAGGCCGCATCACGGCCGCCATTCCGTATTTTGGTTATGCCCGTCAAGACCGGCGCCCCCGTTCGGCGCGGGTGGCCATTTCGGCCAAGGTCGTGGCCAACATGCTGCAGGTTGTGGGTGTGGAGCGGGTCATGACCATGGATCTGCATGCCGATCAGATTCAGGGCTTCTTTGATATCCCGGTCGACAACATCTATGCCGGCCCCATTCTGTTGGGTGATATCTGGCGCCGCAATTACCAAGACCTGGTCGTGGTGTCGCCCGATATCGGCGGGGTGGTGCGGGCCCGTGCATTGGCCAAGCAGCTTGAAGCCGATCTGGCCATTATCGACAAGCGTCGCCCGCGCGCCAATGTGTCGGAAGTCATGAACATTATTGGTGAGGTCGACGGCCGCAACTGCATCATCATGGACGACATGGTTGATACGGCCGGCACCTTGTGCAAGGCTGCGGCGGCGCTCAAAGAGCGTGGCGCCGGCAGCGTGTATGCCTACTGTACGCACCCGGTGTTGTCGGGTGGCGCCGTGCAGCGCATTGCCGAATCGGCCCTCGACGAGCTGGTGGTCACCGACACCATCCCCTTGTCTGACGAAGCACGCGATTGCCCACGCATTCGCCAGCTTTCGTGTGCGCCGCTGTTGGGCGAAACCATCTTGCGTATTTCCAACGCGGAATCAGTCAGCTCGCTGTTTGCCGACTGAGTTCGCGTCAACCTGTCAGCCGCTGGTCGCGGCGGCTGGCGGGGTGCAGCTCGCGCTGCATTCAAACCGGGCCTAGCCCATTCTTTAACTCTGGAGCATTTCCATGAAATTCAACGCCAATTCGCGCAGCACGATGGGTACGAGTGCGAGCCGCCGCCTGCGTCGCGCTGGCCGAGTTCCCGCCATTGTTTACGGCGGCAACGCCGAGCCGCTGAACCTTGAGCTCGACCACAACGAAACCTACCATGCCGTTCGCAAGGAAGAGTATCACTCCTCCATTCTTGACCTCATCGTTGACGGCAAGTCGGCCGGTACGGTTCTGCTGCGTGCGGTGCAATGGCACCCCTACAAGCAGCAAGTGTTGCACGTTGATTTCCAGCGCGTGAGCAAGTCCGAGCGCATCACCACCAAGGTGCCGCTGCACTTCATCAACGGCGAAAACTCGCCTGCAGTGAAGCTGTCGAACGCCGTGATCACTCACCCCCTCACTGAAATCGAAATCGTCTGCTTGCCGGCTGACCTGCCCCAAGCCATTTCGGTTGATCTGGGCGAGCTGGTGGCCGGCGCCGTGGTTCACGTTTCCGACGTCAAGCTGCCTGAAGGCGTGGCGCTTGCCTCGCACAGCGACGTGAATCCTGTTGTGGCCAACGCACAAGTCCGGGGTGGCGCTGCTGCCGAAGACACCGACGAAGGCGGCGACGAAGAGACGCCCGCCGAGTAAGGCGCTGTCTCAGGCCCTGCGGCCGCATTCCATGCGGGGTGCATCTCGCCGGCTTTACTGCCGGCGAGATGCTTCAAGTACAAGGATTCATGACCACAGCAGCCCCCATCCGCCTCATTATCGGTCTGGGCAACCCAGGCCCGGAATACGAAGCCACGCGGCATAACGCCGGCTTCTGGCTTGCCGATCAGATTGCCGACGATCTCGGCGCCTCATTCACTCTCGAAAAGAACTTCTTTGCCTGGGTCGCCAAAGGCCGCCATCAGGGCGAAGCGGTTATCGTTGCCAAACCCATCACCTTCATGAACCGCTCCGGTCAGGCAGCGGGCGCTCTGATGCGCTTCTACAAACTGAAGCCGGAAGAGGTGCTCGTGTTGCACGACGAGCTCGATCTGTTGCCCGGCCAGGTGAAGTTGAAGCAGGGCGGCGGGCATGCCGGGCATAACGGTTTGCGCGACATCCAGTCGGCGTTCTCGAGCCCTGCGTTCTGGCGCTTGCGTATCGGCATCGGCCACCCGCGCAGTTTTGGGCTGGCGCAGCAAGTGGTCGGTTTTGTTTTGCACCCGCCACGCCGCGAAGACATGCCGGGAATCGAAGACAGCATTCTGCGTTGCCGCCAGGTATTGCCGTTGTTGCTCGAGGGTGAGTACCAGCAGGCCATGAGCCGCTTGCACGAGGGCAACCGTGGCTGACCGGCCCAGCTTTCGCCGCGAAATTCGTCAATTCATGCTGTTCATCAGGCGGCCCAGGCTGACGCCACGGTCGCCCGGCCGCCGTGCGGCTGACGGGTTCTGGGGCGACTGGTTCCCTTCCGTACGCCTGAGCCGGCTCCTTCAGTGGGCCTTGTTGATGTGGGCCATCAACATGCTATTTCTGGGCCCCATCGCTGTCATGGCGGCGGGTCTGGGCGGCGCCACACATCGTTTGAACTTGCAGAACATTCCCTGGCTCACTGCTCTGTTATGGGCGCCGTTTGTCGAGGAACTGGTGTTCCGCTACGGTTTACGCCGGCTGAAGCATCTGTGGTGGCTGTTGCCTCCGGCCATCGCTGCGATGCTCAGTGGCCCCGGCTTGGCCGGCGGCTTACTGGTGGCTGCGTTCATGGCTGTATGTTGGGTGCCTTACGGTGCCGGATGGCCGATGGCTCGCCGACCTTTGCCCTGGAGCCTGAGGCAACGGTATGTCGGCGCCTTTCCGTGGGTGTTCCACGTGTCGTCGCTCGCGTTCTCGGCCGTGCATCTGTACAACTTCAATCTTGCCCAAACACCCGTGTGGCTACTGCCGTTGCTGGTTCTGCCACAGTGGGTGACCGGCATGGTGTTGGGCTGGCAGCGTGTGCGGCACGGCATCGGCGCCGCCATCGCGCTACACGCTATTTTCAATGGCGGGCCGTTGTTACTCGTGTGGCTGGTGCTGCGCGCGGCACCCGACATGGTGATGTAGCCGGGCGCGAATCGCGTGCAGCCTTAGTTGGCCAGCAAGGCCTCGATGCTGCGGCCCGTTTGCAGCACGCGTGCATCGCTGTACGCCGGGCCGGCCACCATAAGGCCTACTGGCGCTTCACCGGCAGCGTGGCACGGCAAGCTCAATGCGCATCCATCCAGGAAGTTGATAAGGGTGGGGTTGCGCAGAATCAGCCCGTTCGCCGCGAAATAGGCATCGTCGGATTCTTCCAGTTCTCGGATGGTGGGCGCAATAATGGGCGTTGTGGGGATCAGCAGGGCATCGTATCCATACAGACGATCTTCCACTGCGGCGCCCCAGCGATACCGTTCAGCGTGCAGTTCGATATAGTCGGCGCAGTCGATGCCCTTGCCGCGCAGAATGCGCGACGCCACACGCGGGTCATACTCGCTTTCCCGTGCTTCAAGGTCGTCGCGGTGCACGGCGTAGGCCTCGGCACAGACTAGCCCCCCTTTGCGGTTGATGTGGGCCAGTTCCAGGAATTCCGGAATCTCGATCTCGTCGATCACCACACCGGCGTCGCGCAGGCGCTGTAAGGTGCGCTCAAAGACGGCGCTCACGTGATCGTCGGCGCCATCGAGCACAAGCGATCGTGTGGTGGCCACACGTAACTTGGATGCCGGCAGCACTTCCGGTAGCGGCATATCTTCCCCCGACAATATGCCGTCGATGATGGCGCAGCAGGTTACCGAGGCGGCAAGCGGCCCCGATGAATCGAGGCTGGCGGCCAAGGGGTAAGCGCCGTCGGACGGCACGCGTGCCGCTGTGGGTTTGAAACCGGTAAGACCGCAGAACGCCGAAGGAATTCGAATCGACCCCCCGGTGTCGGTGCCTAGAGCGGCCACGGCCATGCCGTCGGCGACCGATACCCCTGCGCCTGACGACGAGCCGCCGGGAATTCGGCGATTGGCGCGATCCCAACGGCTCGCCGGCGTGCCGAAATGCGGATTCAGACCGAGGCCCGAGAAGGCGAATTCAGTCATGTTCGTGTGGCCGATCAAAACGGCGCCGGCTTGCGCCAGACGTGCCACCGGCGCGGCATGGCGTGATGCCGGCTCTGCGTCGCGTCGCAGGGCTGCGCCCGATTTCGTAACCTTGCCCGCCACATCAAACAGATCCTTGATCGAGACCGGAAGCCCTTCCAGCGGGGAACGCGCCAGCCCCGCCTGACGCAGCGTGTCGGAGGCCCGGGCGGTGGCCAGCGCCTGCTCGGCCCATACTGCCGTGAAGGTGAGGCCGCCTTCTCCCGATGGGTCGGCGATGCGGGCCAGGGCTTCTTCAACGAGCTGAACCGACGTGGTCTCGCCGGCATCGAGTTTACGTTGCAGTTCCAAGAGGGTGGGAAGAGAGGCGGACATGAAGGGGGTCTCCGGTACTTGAACGAGTCAGGCGATGATGGGCAGGATGTCGACCGTATAGCGGTGGCTGAGTGTGCGCTGCAGCATCGGGTCTTCCAGCTGCATTTCGAAGGTTGCCGCCGGGCGGATGCCGCCGATGGCGGCCACCGTACCGCAGGTCATACCCGTTCCGGCCGGCATCTTGTCGGCGTCGAAGCCGCCCCGCACGAGATCGAAAGGGGCCTGAAGTGAAGAAAGTGTGCCTTCCTGGTACAGCACACGGTTGCCGTCTTCGATGATCCAGGCGCGCAAGATCAGGGAATCCCAATGCGGTGCCACATCATCGAATAGCCAAGCCTCTGTGGCTACGGGTTTAGCACAGACCTGTTTGGAAAGCGCGACGCTATGCGTTTCCAGCTGGCGGTCGGTGTGGTCAGACGCCAGGCTCACCCAATGGCGGCCTTCGTGCGCGAACAGGAAGACCTCGGCTTCCCCCGATGTATCGGGGCCGACCACTTCAACGCGCTCGTCTTGAGTCAGTTGCTGAGCCGCGACCCGGTAGAACAGCGGCACGGAGCTGGGCCGGGGTACGCCCAGGGCTTCCAGCTCTTCGATATGGTGCTCGATGGCGGCCCTGTCGCGGCCCGCCCAACCCGCAATGACGCAGCGGGTGAACTCGATCTCGGCCTGGGTGGCCGGCGCATTGTGTGCGCTCAGGGTGAATGTCAACTTCATGATTCAGTTCCAAAGTGAGACGTATGGATTAACCAAAGATCTGCGGCAGCCACAGCGCGAGGCCGGGCACCAGGGCCAACAGGCCCACGAACAGCAGCATCATCACGACAAAGGGCAAGGAGCCCAACATGATGTCGTTCATGCTGCCGCTGGTGCGCAGGCTCTGCACCACGAAAAGGTTCAGGCCAACGGGCGGTGTGATCAGCGCGCACTCCACCATGATGATGATCACAATGCCCAGCCAAATCGGGTCGAAACCAAGGGCAATCATGATGGGCGCCACAATGGGAATGGTCGTGATCATCATGGCGAGGGTTTCCATGAAGCACCCCAACACCAGATAGAACACCATCAGAATCAACAACATCCACATCGGCGAGACACCCAGCCCCGTAATGGCAGCCGTGATGGCGTTAGTGAGGCCGGTGGCCGACATGATGAAGTTCAGGAAAGCGGCGCCGATGACGATCAGCATGATCATGGCGGTGGACTTCATGGTGCCTTCCAGCGCGTCTCGCAGCATGCCGAAAGTGAGCCGGCGCTGCGTCGCGGCCAACACCAGCGCACCGACTACGCCCAGGGCGGCCGCCTCGGTGGGGGTAGCAATACCGGCGTAGATTGAACCCACCACCAGCAGAAAGATGCCCAAAGGCGGTAGGAGGTGTATGAGGCTGCTGAAGCGTTTGCTCCACGGTGCGTTAATGCGCTTGCCGCCCCATGCCGGCCGGCGAATGCAGGCAATGGCGATGGCCAGCATGAAGAAGGTCGATAAGAGGATGCCCGGCAAGATACCCGCCAGATACAGGCGGGGTACCGACGTGTTGGTGAGCACCCCATAAATAATGAGGTTGATCGAGGGCGGAATCAGAATGCCGAGCGTGCCCCCCGCTGCGATACTGCCCAAGAACAGCGATTCGTTGTAGCCCTGCTTCTTGATCTCGGGTATGGCTACGGTGCCCACAGTTGCGGCCGTGGCCACGCTGGAGCCCGACGTGGCGGAGAACAGTGCGCTGGCGCCGATATTGGCATGCATGAGCCCGCCCGGCAGCCACGACAGCCATAGGCTCATGGCACCGTACATCTTTTCGGCAATGCCTGAGCGCAGCAGAATTTCCCCCAGAAGAATAAACAGGGGAATGGCGACCATCAGGAATTCGTTGCTGGTAGACCAAGACACTTCGCCCATGGCCTGCGTAAGCGGCAGCATGGAATAGAGCGGGTCGAGAATCAAGCCCAGCACACCCAGGGCGGCGCCCACGGGAATGCTCAGGCCCAGCAAGACCAATAGCAATATAAGAGAGGTGGCAACCATCACGCGTCTCCTTTAACGAGACGGCGTCCGGCTTCGGCTTCTTCCTTCGCCTCTTCCTCGGTACCCCGAACACCGCAGATGGCTTTCACAGTAGTGATATCGCCTGTAACGAGCGCAACGGTGGAGCGCAGGAGCATCAGCGCAAGCACGACACACAGCCACACGAGCCCGGCCAACCAAAGGTATTGGGGAATCCACAGTGGTGTGGCGAAGGTGGTGTTGGCGGTGGATTGGTTGTCCCACGACAGGCCCGCGACCCCTGCGGCGTAGCGGGTCCAGTACACGACGAAGACGGCCATTACCACAAGGGCGATCCAGTCGAGTACCGCCGAGACCCGTACCGGCAGATACTGGTAGAGCGCATCGATGCGGATGTTGGCACGCTGCAAGGTGGCGAACGACAGTGCCCAAGAGATGCTGATGGCGAAGGCGTAGCCCGACAATTCGTCGGCGCCGCCCAGCGGGCGAGACGTGAAATAACGCGTGATCACGTCAGCGGTGATGTACAGGGCGCTGGCCAAGGTAAGCGCGCCCGCGATCCAGATGGCGATGCGCGACAGGCGGGTGGCGGCGTCCAGCAGCACACCGAGTGTGCGAAAGCGGTCGTGTGAGCTCATGATGGTCGCAGAGTCAGGATCCGGGCCGGCGCAAGGCCGGCCCGTAGGGGTGGGTTTTACTTCTTGGCTTCGACACCGACCACCTTCGCGATCGTGTCGTTGAAGTCGCTCACGCACTCATCGGAGCAACGTGCCGCCCACTTGGGCAGAATCGTGTCTTCGAGCATTTTCTTGAGTTGCTGCTGGTCGGCTTCCGAAGGCACCACAAGCTTCATGCTGCCCTTCACATCATGGGGGCAGGCCTCGGCTCCGGTGTTGCAGTCGTAGCCTTCCTGAGTTTCCTTGCCGGCCGCTTCCCAAATATTGGCAAACATGACGTCGAGGTTGGTTTGCAGGAATTCCTGAACCTTCGGGTCGAGCTTGTTCCAGTAGGCCTTGTTGGCAGCGTGGATCTGCTGGTTCCAGTTGATGGGCAGGGCCAGCAGGAGGGTGCTTACTTCATACCATTTTGCCGAGTAGCCCGACATCGAGCCGGTAATCGCGCAGTCGACGACACCGTTTTGCAGGGCCGGCACGACCTCACCGAAGGGAATGGTCACGCTGCCCGCGCCGAACGCCTCAACGAACTCAGCCTGTGTACGGCTGCTCGTGCGCACCTTCTTGCCGCGCAAATCTGCCAGGGAGTTGATTTCTGCATTGCAGAACAGCACCTGCGCGGGGTATGACGAGAAGCCCAGCACCTTGATGTTCTGCTTGTCGTAGAACTTTTCATAGGCCGGCGTGTAGGCTTCAGTGATTTCGCGAGCCGCCTCCATGGTGGGTGCAAGGCCGGCCAGGTCGATTGCTTCATTGATGGGGTTGTCGCTGGCGAAGTAGGCCAGTGTCGACGTACCAATCGGAATCACGCCTTGCGACATCAGCCGCAGCATCTCCGGCCCCTTCAGCCCCATTTCATTGAAGCCTTTGATCGAAGCCGTGACCTGCCCGTTCGACAGTTCCGGCACGGTTTCTGTCCAGAAGGGCCGCTCATGCTGCTGGTACAGCGTAAGGTTGCTCAGCCCGCCGGCGACCTGAACTTCGGTCTTGGGAAGGCCTTCCACTTTTTCTTGGGCGCCGACGGGGGCGAGAACGGTAAGGGCCGCAGCCGCCAGGCTTGCGGTGGCAAGTCTTTTCATGAAATGCTCCTTGTGGAGAGTGAACGGTGAGATGATTCCATCCGATCAGGGGTGGCGGTGTCCAATCATCAATCAAGATGCTAACTCATAACGATTTGTTATGGGCTTTGTAAATCGTTGATTTTAAACTAAATTTCAGAAAGTTTCGACTTGCTGGTTCTTACGGCATCGGTGCTAAGCTAGGGTTTTCCCCTGGTATATTCGGCGGCGGTGTGCTGCGCCATGCGGGCCACCACCTGGGCTGTATGGGCGTCAGGCGAGTCCAACCAGCAAGCATGGAACCCGATATCGGGCAACGTTGCTTCTGTCTGTAACAGCCTGAGCCTGCCGCTCGATATTTCCTCGGGTACGACATCTGGTGCAATGACGCACGGGCCCATTTCAAGTTTGGCCATATGTACGATCGTGCTCAGTGACGCGCTGCCATAGATGCGCGGGGCAGGAACGCCGGCATCTTGCAGAACACGCTTCACGGCATGGTGCGGCACACTATGCGCCGGGTAGGTAATGATGGCGTGCTGCCCCAATTCTTTCAAGGGTATGGTGCGATCATGCAGACGCAGCCCCGGGCTGGCCACCCATGCCAGCGAGTAATCGCACAAATGCAGATTCAGCTCGCGCGGGTCGCTCGATGAGTCCACCAGCATGGCCAGGTCGATCTGGTGGGCAAACAGTTGAGTGCGCAACGTGTGGCTGGTGTCGACTTGAATCTCGACCACCAATGCCGGGTGGCGTCGGTGCAGGCTTTCCAGTAACTGTGGCAACCAGGTATGCACCAACGTTTCGGCGACACCGAGCCGGAATTGGCCGCGTACCGAACTCGACTGGCTGGCCGCCGCCAGCATTTCGGTGCGCATTGCCAGTATTCGCCGGGCGTGCGATTGCAGCTCCTGGCCTTTCTCGGTGAGCCGGATGCCTCGCCCGCCGCGATCAAACAGCCGCACCGACAGGGTGGCTTCCAGAGCGGCGATGCGCTGCGAAATGGCAGGTTGCGTCGTATGGAGTTTTTCGGCGGCCAAGCGAAAGTTACCCATTTCCGCGACCCACACGAAAGCTTCGATGTGTTTGAAATCCATGTTCTGGCCCCGCTGGCTTCCGAGCGGGCGTAGGAAAGCGCCCGGTTGTACAATCGTAACTTTTGCCCGCCAGGCGTGTGTTGATGTGCTTTGCCCCTGGCCCGGCCACCCGCTCCATCAGCAAGGATATACGAATACATGGCTCTGCAATGCGGCATCGTTGGCCTGCCCAA
>CAZPYF010000082.1:0-9716 GCA_964590015.1 uncultured Burkholderiaceae bacterium | reverse complement strand
CCCGAACACGCCCATGGCCACCACGGCGAAGTCGATGCCGTCTTGCAGTTCAGGAATACCGAAGTCGTAGCGGGCGACGCCCGAGTTCACGTCGGTGCCGATCATGCCCAGAAGCAGACCCAGGAGGATCATGCAGATCGCCTTGGGCAGCGAGCCCGAAGCCAGCACCACCGCGCCGATCAGACCCAGCACCATCAGCGAGAAATACTCGGCCGGCCCAAACTTGAAGGCCACTTCAGCCAATGGAGGCGCGAAGCCTGCGATCATGATCGTGGCAACGCAGCCGGCGAAGAACGAACCAAGCGCTGCGATGGCCAGAGCCGCTCCGGCTCGCCCATTGCGCGCCATCTGGTGGCCGTCGAGCACGGTCACCACGGCCGAGGTTTCGCCGGGTAGGGCAACCAGAATGGCTGTGGTCGAGCCCCCATAGGCGGCGCCGTAGTAAATACCGGCCAGCATGATAAGACCGGCCACTGGCGGCAGCACATAGGTAATGGGCAGCAGCATGGCGATGGTTGGCACAGGGCCGATGCCGGGCAGCACGCCGATGAGCGTACCCAGCAGGCATCCCAGCAGGCAGTAAGCCAGGTTTTCGAGTGTCAGGGCAACGGAAAATCCGAGAGCCAAATGTTCAAGCAATTCCATGAATGGCTCCTACTTAGTTACCCAGGAAGCTCGGCCAGAGCGGGAAGATCAGGCCCAAGCCCTTGATGAAGGCGAGCCAGACGAATAAGACAAGAAAGATGCCGGTTGCCATCGCAACCTTCCAGCTGAACTCATGACTAGCCAGGCTGCTGATAAACACCAGAAGGAATACGGTGATGTACACCCCGAGGTAATTGAGCACGACACCAGACAGGATGACGGAACCGACAACAATTCCGAGAATATGGAAATCGAACCGTTCGACTTCTGTTTCTTCGCTACCTTCTTTCAGCGCGCTGATGGCCACTACCGCGCCTAACACCGCCAAGCAGACGCCAAGCCAGAACGGGAAGTAACCCGGGCCCATGCGAGCTGCCGTGCCCATTGAGTAATTCGTGGCACCCAGTGCGAACCCCGCACCGAGCACGACGAACATGACTCCGGACCAGAAGTCCTGCTTATTTCTAAGCTGCATGATGATGAACCTCTCCTGCAGATTGGTATGTTTATGCCGTGGCCGTCGACCGCAAATGAAGGCGGCAGGCGGTCATGGCCCGTACAAAAGGTGCCGAATGGTAAAGGAGTGAAGAAACGCTGAGAACCAGCCCAGGCAGATTTGCCGCCAGGGTTTTCCCTGGAATTCCCGGTTTTTTGTCATTTTGATGACATTTCCGAAAATTTCTCACGGCATTTGAAAGTCGATTGAAAGGTACTTGAAAAATGGGTGAAAGGTTATGATGCGTTTCGACGCCGGATAGGCGCCGGGCCGATACGTCAGCGCGCTCGATCTGTCTTAAAGTCGTGCGGCTCCCTGTTCACTTGTTTGCGGGATGGTTTACGATACAGCCATGTTGGAAGATCTCGATTCTCTCGCTGCCCGAATCGGGCAATTGGCACAATTTGCCAAACAGCTGCAGTCCGAACGTACCGGGCTGCAGGCGCGCATCATCGGTCTCGAGCAAGAGCGCAACGCCTTGCGCGATCAGCTCAAGCGCCAGGAAGCCGAGTTCGGCGAACTGGCAGAAAGTAGCGCCAGCCATCAGGCCAGGGTCGACATTCTTCGCGCTGAAGCTGAAAGCACCCGCGTCAGCCTCCAAGGCGAAGTTGAGCGTTGCAAGGGTGAGTACGAAGCGCTGCGGCGTCAGTACGCAGCCAGTCAGGCCGATACCTTACGGCTCAGAGCCGCAGCGGGCCAAGCCCAGTTGCAGATCGATTCAATCCTTACGCGCCTGCCGGGCGCTCCGGAGTAAACTACATGGAACGCGTCGACGTATCCATATTGGGCCGCGAGTATTCGCTGGCGTGCCTTCCGTCTGAAAAAGAAGCTTTGCTAGGCGCGGTACGGCTGGTCGATCAGCGTATGCTGGCCATCAAAGGTTCGGCCAAGGTGGTCGGCAATGAACGAATTGCCGTCATGGCCGCAATTCAAATTGCAGGTGAATTGCTGCGCATGCGGGCGCCCGATGGCCCCCTGGCGAACGTTGCCCTGGGCGACTTCAAGCAAAAGATCGAAGATATGCACACAATGCTCGATCAGGTGGTTGGGTTGCCGTCACAATCCAGGTAAACTGGAACCTACGAATTCACGAATGCTGTCAGCTAGCAGTATTCAACCGTTTGTCCCTGCAGTGCTCGTGACTTGGCCATACATTCCTTGAACCAATGCTAATGGCATTAGGTTGCTGGATTAGGCGGTGGGAGCGCTCTCTTCCTTGTGTTGAGAACCCGAAGCCGCCTTGATGGCGACCACCTTGAACCTCCGGTTCAGGATGCCGGCCTAGACGGCACATGCGGGGCAATTACTACTAGAAGCTCGCCGTTTTTGCGGCGGGCTTCTTGTTTTTCTGGCACGGTCGAAACCAGTACACTGGGCGCTTGTTCAACGTGTCTGGAGTCCCTCGACATGAATCTCATTGCCCGCTTGTCGCGCCTTTCTTCCGCAGTGGCCACTGCCGGCTTTGCCGTTGCCCTGTTAGCGGCCGGTTCCGCCGTTGCCCATGGCGAGCACGAAGCCGATTCGGTTAAATACCCGTATGCGAGCCTGCGTGCCGAGGCGGTGACTGAGGTCGCCCGCGACACCGTTCGCATCACCCTTGCGGCTGAGGTGCGCGACACCGAGCAGGCCGACGTGGCGTCTGCACTCACACAGAGGGTCGACAGCGTGATGAAGCAAGTGCGCGGAAGGGACGGCATCACGGCTCATAGTGGCAACTACCAGGTGTGGCCCATGAACGACCAGGACGGGCGCGTGTCGAACTGGGCGGGGCGTGCCGAGATCATCCTTGAATCCAGCGATTTCGAAGCGGTGTCGAAGCTGGCAGGTGAAGTGGCCGACCGCATGCCCATTGCCAATATGGCGTTTTTCGTTGCCCCGCGTGAGCGGGCGCGTTACGAGGCAGAGCTGGTACAGGAAGCCGCCACCGCGTTCCGGGCGCGTGCCGAAGCGCTCACCCAGGCATTTGGGTATGAGTCCTATTCCATACGCGAAATCGAAATCGGTGGCGCCGGTGCGTCGTATCAGCCGGAAGCGCGCCGCATGATGGCCATGGTTGCGTCGGACTCAGCCGGGAACGTACCGCTTGAAGGCGGCACGGAGCGCATCAGTTTGTCGATTCAGGGAACGATCTTTCTGAACTCTTCCAAAGAATGACTGCGCCGGCCAGCACCATCGGAATCGACAGGAGCTGGCCCATTGAGAGCCCCGCGGCCATCAGGCCCAGGAACTCGTCGGGCTCGCGCGTGAATTCCGCAACAAAGCGCGCGACGCCGTAGCCTACGAGAAACATGCCGCTTACCTGGCCGCGCCGACGCGGCGTGCTTGAATACCACCACAGGAACGCGAACAGAAGCACGCCTTCCAGCATCATTTCGTAAAGCTGCGAAGGGTGGCGTGGCAATGCGCCGGCATTCGGGAACACCATTCCCCACGGCAGATCGGTAGGGCGGCCCCACAGTTCTGCGTTAATAAAGTTACCCCACCGGCCGGCGGCCAGCCCAATTGGAATCATCGGGGCGATAAAGTCAGCTACGTCGAAGAAATGCTGCCCTCGGCGATGGGTGTACCAGAGTAACGCCACGATAACGCCGATTAACCCGCCGTGGAACGACATGCCGCCTTCCCAAATCGACAGAATCTCGAGGGGATGCGAGAGGTAGTAGCCCGGTTTGTAGAACAGCGTGTACCCGAGGCGCCCCCCAATCACGACACCGACAACGCCATAAAAGATGATGTCTTCGAGTTCGCGCAGGCTCAGGGTGCTGTGGCCTTGGCGTATGCGGCGGCGCCCAAGCAGCCAGACGGCGGCGAAGCCCAGCAGATACATGAGGCCGTACCAATGAATGGCAACGGGGCCTAATTGCAGGGCGACCGGGTCGATCAGGGGATATTGCAGCATGAGCGGCGAAACCATCGGTTAGGAATATCGCCGATAATAACCCCCCCGGGGCGACCGTTGCGGTCGAGCTCCGAACACTGATGCAGGTGCTCCGGCCCGAGCCAGAGCCTTACACGGAGGATCCGCGTTCATGAAATCCCGTGGTTTGCTTTTCGCGGCAGCGGTATTGGCCAGTGGCATGGTTCATGCAAGCAATGCCGGCCAGGAGCTCGCACAGCGTAGCGTGTGCCTGGCCTGTCATCAGGTCGACGCCAAGCGCGTCGGGCCCAGCTTCCGCGCCATAGCGTTGCGCTATGCCGGCAATGAGGCCGCCGCTGAATATCTGGCGCGCTCGATACGCGATGGTAGCCGAGGGCTCTGGGGCGCCATTCCTATGCCGGCGCAACGGCATGTCGACCCGGCTACCGCGCTGCTGCTGGCGGAATGGATCATGAGTCTGGCTCCCACGCAGGGCAAAACGGCCGATGACGCCGACCCCATTACCTCGGTCGAGGGCTCGTCTGCCAGCGGCGCAGGCCGTAGCAGCGAGTCGCACGATCTCGCCCCACCGGAAACGAACACAGGAGATCCAGCATGAGTACGCAAGAACCCCTTACCCCTTCATCGACAGAAGTCGCCGTGTTGGGGGGTGGTTGTTTCTGGTGCACTGAAGCGGTATTCCGCAACGTGCGGGGAGTGAGGTCGGTCACGTCTGGGTACAGCGGTGGCCACATCGAGCACCCTAGCTACCGCGCAGTGTGTACGGGCAGTACCGGGCATGTCGAAGTGGTTAAAGTGGAATTCGACCCAGCCACGATCGACTACGCCACCGTGCTCGAAATTTTCTTCGCCACGCATGACCCCACGACGCCTGATCAACAAGGTGCCGATATCGGGCCGCAATACGCATCGGCGATCTTCTACCAGAGCGCCGAGCAACTTGCGATTGCCGAACGCGTCATGGCCGACGTCGAACAGACGCTGGGTCGGCCAGTAGTGACCCACCTGCACGCGGCCGCCACATTTTGGCCGGCCGAAGCGGAACATCATGACT
Organism: uncultured Burkholderiaceae bacterium; assembly: GCA_964590015.1. GTDB lineage: Bacteria > Pseudomonadota > Gammaproteobacteria > Burkholderiales > Burkholderiaceae_B > Yanghanlia. The sequence continues at coordinate 4,643 of CAZPYF010000082.1, read as the reverse complement.
TCTATGCGCGGAATCCTGGCCAGGGATACTGCCGAGCCGTTATCGAGCCGAAACTAGCGAAGTTCAAGCAGAAATACCGCGAGTGGCTGCAATAGGGGCGTGGCGTCTCGCCGCGCGGTAGGTAGTACGTAACGCGGCAGCGTGCGCAACGTCCGCGCCTTCGATGTGCGCAGCGTCGGAAAGCTGCGCGACGCCGGCAAGATCAGGCCGGCGTTTCGCTTAGATAACGGTCGAGCACTGAGCAGATGAAGTCGGCATACGCGGTAGGGCCTACTTTGTAGTCACGGTATTTACGCCGCTTCAGATACCAATCTTGCATCATCGCTTTTGACAGGCTCGCTACCAGTCGGGCGTCGACCGGAAGGAAAACAGCCTTCTCGATGCCGTCGGCAATGATGTCATGGATGATGTCCTCGACCTCTCGCTCGGCCGCGACCGCCTGCTTCCGGTACGTCGGTGGCAGATTGCGCGCTTCCATGAAGGAAAAGTAGAACCATGGCTGCATGAGTTCGCTGAGATACACATGAGCACGTAGCGCCGCATGCAGCCGTTCGCGCGGATGGGGCACGTTTCGGGTGTAGTCGTGAAGCGTGCGCCGGGTCAGCAACATGCCATGCGACTGAATCAGGTGCACCAAATCGTCTTTGCTACGCAGGTAGGCGTACAGGCCACCAATGCTCAAACCCGAGTCGGCCGAAAGATCGCGCAAAGACATGGCGTGAAAGCCTTTCTCGCGCGCGAGCCTTAGTGTCGAATCGATGATACGCATCAGATTGGCCACGGCAACGTGTTCCTTCTTGATGCGTATGCGATCGGTGTTCTGGCGGTACAGTGTCTGGCAAATTTCCACCTTCGACAGATTTAGCTCGGCCTTGAACGACTCGAAATCACGGATCATGGGCGCCCTGTTAGGTACTTCGGATTACTTAGTTTCAGGCGCGCACGGGTTTGTGCAAATAGCAGTTCGCGTAACGGCCCAGCATGAGTATCGCTTACTGCTCTACTGCGCAGCAACTGGGCGAGTTTGCGTTCCAGGCCCTCGATCTCGGCAGTGTTGCTTGCCGCCGCCGCACCGCTAGCAGAAAATTCGAGTTTTGCGATGAATTCGCGAGTAGCGCGTGCCGTCGCGCTCGCGGATGTGCCGGCGTCGAGAAGTTCGCGACGTGCCGTGGCCATGGCGTTGGCCACCATCAACGCCTCGTAGGCGAACTCCCGGGGCAATTGGGGCAATAGCGTATTCAGTAGCGTGCTGCGGGCCGTGTCTAACAGATTGCTGCCATCCGGCGCGGAAAACGCATGGGTGTCGTTCGCCGATTCACCCGCGTCGCTCGACGCGGCTGGGGTGGTGCGCCCCTCGATCTCGTCGATGCGACACAAGATGTCGAACTCGATCTCGGGCAACATGCGGCCAGTGAGGGCCAGCTCTAGAGAAGTCTGTTCACCCGTAAGATGGCGCAGGCCCTGCTGCAGAGCGATGATGGCCCAGCGCACCATGCCCATGACTTCCCAGTAACACACCTGCTTGTCGTCGACGTTCCAACCGGTAGCGCGTTCCCACGCCTCATAGAGGTCGGCCTTATCGCCGATGCCGCCGACCTCTCTTTCCGGGGCACCGAAACGCCAGCTACGTGCGCAGAGCCATCCCAGATCTTCGAAGGGATCACCCCATGAGGCAAACTCCCAGTCCAGTACGGCGCTGACTCGGCCTTCGTGCACCATATAGTTCCCGGTGCGGAAATCGCCATGGCACAAGGAACGGAGCCCCGAATCGGGCGCGTGGTCTTTGAGCCAGTTGAGCGCCCACTCCAGTACAGGGTGCTTCCGTGGAATCGCATCAAGCCAGTGGCGGTATTGCGATACGCGAGCGAGCGCGGGCGCACGCTGCGGTAACTGAAGGAATGGCAGGGAGTCGTTGGGCGGGGCAATACGATGTAAGCGTGCAAGCTGTTCGCCGAGTTGTTGCACCAGGTGGCGCGCCTGTTCCGGCGTGCTGATGGTCCGCACCAACTGACGGCCCGACGCCGTGCCGGGCACCCAGGTCATGATGCAGAAAGGCGCCCCGATGATCGACGCGTCTTCGCACAGCCATAGAGGTTCAGGAACCGTGACGCCCGCCTGGAAGGCCGCGCGAAGCACGTGAAATTCCTGAGCACGAGTGAGGCTAGCGGCCACTTGCGACGGCGCATCACTGCGCACCACCAACCGTTGAGTACCGTTATGCGAGCCGCCGGTACATTCGAGTGTCAGTGCGTAGTTGTCTTGAATGGCACCACCCGTGAGCCGAGAAAAGCCAGTCACGACAATGTTGCTTGCGCCGGTTTGCGTCGCCACGTACTGACCTAGCGCTGTGGCGGTGGCGGCATCGTCTGCGGCGATGGATTCATCGGCCCTGACATCGGTCGTCATATCAGCCCCACTTCCAGAAGTCGCTGCCGTCGGCCATGAGGTTTCGCGACAGAACCATTTTGTGGACTTCCGACGCGCCATCAACAAGCCGTGCCTGACGCGCGTAGCGATAGATCCATTCCAGTGGAGTGTCGCGAGAATAGCCTCGGGCGCCACATAGCTGGATGGCGGTGTCGACGGCCTTATGCAACGTATCCGCCACGGCCACTTTAGCCATGGACACTTCCTTGCGCGCGAAGTCACCGGTATCAAGCTTCCATGCAGCGTGCATGGTTAGCAGACGCCCGATCTGAATGTCCATGGCGGCGCCGCCCAACAACCATTGCACGCCTTCGCGGTCAGCCAGGTGTTGGCCGAAAGACTTTCGTTCAGAGACGTACTCGGTGGCGATCTCCAACGAACGTTTGGCCAACCCAAGCCAGCGCATGCAGTGTGTCAGGCGGGCGGTGCCCAGCCGAATCTGAGTGAGCTTGAGGCCGTCGCCGACATTCATCAGGCGATTTTCATCAGGAATGTACAGACCGTCGAACTTGAGTTCGCAGTGACCGCCATGTTCTTCAGGGCCCATGATGGGGATGCGGCGCACGATTTCCCAATTTGGATCGTCTTTATGAAAGAGAAATGCCGTCAGGCCTTTCCGCGGATCGTCCGAAGTTTTTGCGATCAGGATAAAGTGAGATGCCGCCGCAGCGCCGGTGATGAAATGTTTTCGGCCGTGTACCACCCAGCCGTCTCCCTGGCGGGTCGCCGTGGTCTGCATCATGCCAGGATCTGACCCGGCACCCGGAGCGGGTTCGGTCATGACGAACGAGGAGCTCACCTGGCCGTCAACGATAGGTTGCAGCCACCGCGCCTTCTGCTCAGGCGTACCCACTTTCTCAAGCACCATCATGTTGCCGTCATCGGGCGCGGCGGAGTTGAAGACAACCGGGCCGAATATCGAACGATTCATCTCTTCGTAGCACGCCGCCATTTCCACCACGCTACAACCCTGGCCGCCACGCTCACGCGGCATCTGTATGGCCCATAACCCTTGGCCGCGAGCCTGGCCGCGGAGTTCCTGCAACAGCGACTCGTTGATGTTCTCGTGTTCATCAAAAGAAGCGGGGTCGGCTTCCAGCGGGATCAGCACGTCGTCAACGAAGCTGCGAATTTTCTGGCGTAGTCGTTCGCCGTGCTCGGGTAAATTGAAATCCATGTCGTCTACCTTCCTATAGTTAAGGGGTGTCGTGTCAGAACAAAAGCTAGAGCGAAGACTGCAGATGGCCGCCGTCAACCACAATGGATGTGCCGGTCATATAGCGTGAGGCCTTGGAAGCGAGTAGAAGGAGCGCACCGTCGAGGTCCTCGGGCAAACCCAGTCGCCGCTGCGGAATGCGACGCATCATGGCTTGCCCATGCTCGGAAGCGAAGTAGTCGCGATTCAGATCGGTTTCGATGTATCCGGGTGCCAGGGCGTTTACGCGAATGTTGTGGCGAGCCCACTCGAGCGCGAGCGCGCGAGTCATTTGCTCAAGCCCCGCCTTAGAAACCGCGTAGGGCAACACCCCGCCGGCCACGCGATAGCCCAGTATCGACGAGACATTGACGATATTCCCTTCCTTCTCCGCCTGAACGAGCCGCCGTGCCACGTGGTTCGCGACCAGCCAACATCCCTTCAGATTCACGTCCACCACTGAATCCCAGTCGCCGGCATCCATCTTCAGTGACGGCTTGGTCAGCGCCGAGCCGGCATTGCAAATCGCGATATCCACGACGCCCAGGCTTTCCTCTGCCTCGTCGAGTGCACGCATGACCGAGGACTCATCGGTGACGTCCATAGACACGGCGAAGGCCTCGGCGCCCAGGCTCTTCAGCTCAGACGCTAATGCCTTCAATGGCTCGAGACGCCTGCCTGCAAGCACCACACGAGCGCCGGCGCTTGCGAGGGTTCGCGAGAACTGGCCGCCTAAGCCACCGGCCGCACCCGTGACCAATGCCGTGTGGCCCGACAGCGAAAACAAAGCATCCATGTCTATCCTCCAAACAGTTATTTCTATCGAACGTTCGTTCGAAATTCAGAGGGAATTATAGACCGAGATTTATGCGTTTGCGCAAAAGAGGTGGGGTCAGTCGCCCCCGAGCGAGATTTCGCGGCCCGATTGTCGGCGCAGCTTAAGGCGGTGAAGAGCCGGCTCAAGCTCCATTTGCACACCCCTAAAAATCCGTGCTATATTTCGTCTCCTTGCTGCACGACA
>CAZPYF010000081.1:0-9899 GCA_964590015.1 uncultured Burkholderiaceae bacterium | reverse complement strand
GCACCGAATGTGATGGAAGGATTGTTCGAGAAGCCTACCCCCTGCCTCGGTTTGCCCAGAAATCCGTATTGCACATGCGCTTCGCCGTTTTCCGCGTGGAAGAGGGCGACTGCATACTCGCCGGCTGGTACGACGCCTAAGTCACAGACGGCCTTACCGTTCACGGGCATGGCGTTCGCCGTTCGTAGGGCGCTCTGTTCCTGGCGCCACGCTTGGGCGCTGGCAAACAAGCCACAACGCACGACCCCGGAATCATTGCGCACCTGCTCAACGTTGACAAGCAGGGGGCCGGCAAATGCGGAGCCTGCGGGAATTAAACTCGCCAGCGCTAGCGCACGTGCTGCCCGGCGTATCCCTGATTTGAATTGGGTGGCGAACAACATGGGTTCTCCCTGACTGAACGCCTCGACGAGGCGCCTTCCTCCGTGCGACATGAAACGTCGCACGCATCCTTACCATTCCTGCCATATCAATCATGCAGGAGTGTCGTATCTCAATGAGTGCACACGGTGTTGTACGAGCGGCCCGCTTCGCGCGTTCGGGCACAACCGCATTATTGCGTTTGTTCAGTATAGATTCAGGCGGCAAAGAAAAGCTTGTGGCGACCAGCCCTCCTTTGCCGGTGGCGGCGGCATCTACCTTGTGCCGTCTGTTCGATCAGCCGTTCGAGTCGCGGCCCGATATACAGCTGCTTAATACCGTCTTTAATAAGCCGGGCAACACGGCGTGGGCGAGCGTCACAGCGGGCTCGGCGCATGAAGCCGCGTTGCAGGCCGCCCGCCGGCATGACACTCAACGAGCAAAAGGCGCGCTGATCATCATCTGGCTCTCCGCAGAAAGCGGCATCGTCGGAAGCATCCGCGCTGCTTTGAACGTCGTACACGCCGAAGCGGCCGATATTGCCGCGAAAATGTTCATCGCCACCTACGACGAAAGCTTGTCCGATCAAGTCAGGGTATCGATTCTTCTGACAGGGATGTAGCCTTATCCAAGCTCGTCATTTCGACGCTCCAGACGTCGTCGCCAAACCCCTTTACCCAGCGGGAAAGCAGCAAGCTGTCGAGTACCGTTGCGCTGACGTGATAGTGATCGTCGTGCTCCTCGATCTGTTGATCGTCTGCCAGCGGAGACTCTAGAAGATGTGCCCCGGCGGTTTGAGCGATCTTGAACGTGAGGCGTACGGGCCGGCCACGGCCGTACTGGAAGCGGCCTTCGTCTTCGTAAGCGCTGAGGTCGAACTCAGCTGGTGGATCAAAGTGCAGTGCCAGAGGCTCCGCCCGAAGTATGCGGTGCACGGCCAGCGTGCGTTCATTCTCGTAACCGCGAAAGCGGCACACCAGATACAAGTTGGGACCCTGCTGGGCCAAGCCCAGCGGCATCACTTCGTGGCTGTGTTCTTGTCGTCTCGCATTGCGATAGTCGAGGCGCAGCCAGCGGTTTTCGTAAAGGGCCACGCTAGCTGCTTCGAAAACGCCCGGCGCGATGCGGGGCGGGCGTAGGGGGAGGGTGGTGCTTACCACCCGAACCTTGCGGGTCCACTCCTGTTCGAGCCGCGACTGTGCAGGGTCCGCCAGGTTGATGCGGGCCTGCGCGAAGAATCCTTCCAGCGACTTAAGCAGGGGCGCCGGCAGCAGCGGCCGCAGGTGTTCTTCCGCCAGGCGCAGCAAGAGCGACTCGTGCGCCGTCAGCGACGGCAGCGACAACCCCCCCGCATTGGGCAGCCACTGATAGCCATACGGCTTGCTGCGGTCGTCGCGTTCGATATCGAAATGCGCGGTGAGCACGTCGAGATGGCGCTGGATGCTGCGCATATCGCGCCGAAAACCCGCGTGAAGCAACTGCTCATGAAGCTCGCGGGCCGTGATCTTACGCTCACGGGGAATGCGTCGCAGGATCTCGAGGGTGAGGAGCACCGTGTCTAATGTGTTTGTGCGTTCGATCATGTCAGAAGTCGTTGGAGGCACAACGCGATGTTACCGGATGCAAGCACGATGCTTGGTGCGGCGCCACGCGGCGGGGCACCGCACGGCACCGCACGGAACGGGTTTGGGCCGCTATAGTAGGGCGTTCTCTTCACATCCGATATTCAGTCGATATGAACGCGCCTCCCCGCCTGTCACCTGAACCGAGCACTCAAGGCATGCTCGCCCCGAATGCCGTCTCGCAAGCCCTTGAATGGCTGCGAGAAGCCGACGGTCTGGTTGTGGCGGCCGGTGCAGGTATGGGCGTGGATTCAGGCCTGCCGGATTTCCGTGGAAATGAAGGGATGTGGCGCACATACCCTGCGCTGGGCCGGGCTAGCATCGACTTCACCGCCATCGCGTCGCCTGATGCGTTTCGACGCGACCCCCGCCGCGCCTGGGGCTTCTATGGCCATCGTCTCGCCCTGTATCGGGCCACCACCCCGCATGCTGGTTTTGATGTACTGCACCGTTGGGCGGGCCGTATGGCGCACGGAGCATTTGTCTACACCAGTAATGTTGATGGGCATTTTCAGAAAGCGGGATTTCCGGCGGAGCGCGTTGCGGAATGCCATGGGCGGCTGCATCAACTGCAGTGTATGGAAGCGTGCAGAATGCGGTGGTGGCCCGCCGACGATTGGGAACCGGTCGTTGACGCCGACGCCTGCGAACTGCGCTCCGCGCTGCCGACGTGCCCCGATTGCGGCGGTCTCGCCCGACCCAATGTCTTGATGTTCAACGATTATGAATGGGTGCCGGAGCTCACAGAATTGCAGCTGAGTCGCTTGGAAATGTGGCTTACTCAGGTGCGGCGACCCGTGGTGGTCGAGCTCGGGGCGGGCACGGCGGTGCCGTCTGTCAGATGGTTCAGTGCTTCGCTGCGTGCACCGATTATCCGCATTAATTTGCGCGAGAGCCAGATCGACGCGAAGCTTGGGGTCGGGCTCGCCGGTACCGCCCTCCAGGTACTAAAAGCGCTCGACGCCCGGTGGAGCGCCGGCTCGGCCACGCTGGGTTAGGGGGTACACCTGCGCAAGCCGCGAATGGTGGCCCATGCCGGTGCGTGACATATTCTGTGTCGCCCGATACTGCTGGAAACCTCAACTGTTCAGCCCAGTTAAACCTTGTTATGATTTTTTCGCCTCGAACTACGGTCGGGTGCGCATGCGAACTCATCTTGAGTGAGCACGGGTACTGGAGAAGAACATTGAATAAGAAGTTTCCAGCAGTACTGGGCGCGGTGGCCGCCGCCGTTACGCTCTCGGCTTGCGACAGCAGCAGTAATTCCGTCGCTTCGCATGATGAGCCGGCTGCCAAGCCGAATATCCTGTTCGTCATCATGGACGACGTCGGCATCGACCAGATGGCGTCGTTCGGCTACGGCGGCTCTACGCCGCCGCGTATGCCCAACATCACCACTGTGGCCGAGGCAGGCTTGCGCTTCCACAATACGTGGGCAATGCCCGAATGTTCGCCCAGCCGCGCCGCGTTCTTCGCCGGCCGCTACCCCATGCGCACCAACATTCTCCAGGCCATTGGCCCCAATGATCTGGCCGTCTCGCATGTATCGCCTTACGAATCCACCGCGCCGAAGATCCTGAAGAAGGCCAATTACGAAAGCGCGATGTTCGGAAAATTCCACCTGGGCGGCCCCGAGAACAACGAAGCGGGTAATGGCACACCGGCCGTGCTGGGGTGGGATTACTTCTATGGCTGGGTGGGCGGGCTGCCAGGCTCAGTCGACACCTCGGCAGGTGGTGCCGCGCCTGATGGCACGCACAGTTGCGGATTCGTGCCCTCGACGCCGGCAGGCGGCGCCGACGCCGGCGCGTGCTACCAGCCCGACCTGAGCTGCAAGCAGCTGCGCCGCGACGGCTTGCTGCAAGATCCTGTCGGTTTGCAGTGTCTCGAGTCGGGCGGCATTTTCGTGCCCCATCAAACCTGTGGCACGCCGCCTTCCACACTCGATTTCACCCGTCTTAACGGCTATTACGTGTCACCGCTCGTCATTATTGAAGACGGGCATGTCGAAGAGGTTCCGCTTACCGATTCCCGTGCACGTGGATACCGCACCACCATCGAGACTGACGCGGCCATTGAATGGATCAAGACCCGACCGCAGAACCGCCCCTGGATGGCAACGGTCAGCTATAGCTCGGCGCATACGCCATGGCAGCCGCCGCCCGGTGACCTGATTCCAGGGCCCGATGGCTCCGTGATCGATGGGCTGAATTGCATCGCTTCGGTGCCGGGGCGCATCATTCAGAACCGCATGATCGAAGCGCTCGACACTGAGTTTGGGCGCTTGCTGGTGGAAACCGGTATGGCTCGGCGTGGCGAAGATGGCAGTCTGATCTACGATCCGGCGGCCAGCAATACCGTCATCGTCATCGTGGGCGACAACGGTTCTCTGGCTGCTGCGGTCAAGCAGCCGTTCGATCCTAGCCGCGCGAAGGGCTCCACCTACCAGACAGGTGTATGGGCGCCGCTCATCGTTGCCGGCCCGCAGGTGGTTGAACCTGGGCGTACCGTCGATCACATGCTGAATATGGTCGACCTCTTTGAGTTCTTCGGTGAGGTGGCCGGAATCGACGTGCATCAGGAAGTGCCACGCACGGTCGACTCGGTGAGTGTGCTTCCGTACCTCACAAATCCCGAACAGGCCGGCCTGCGTACCACCAACTTCGCTGTCAGCGGCCTGAACTATCAGGCGAATGGCGCCAGGAATGGCCCCTGCGTCATCTCCACGGCATGCACGGTCATCCCCACGTCGAAGAGCGTCTGCGAAGATAACCAGGGTGAGTGGTGGGGCCCGGGCTACGAGGAAGATTCCAACGTGGTTCCCAACGGCGGCGTCGGTTATCTAACTTGCAGCGAAGTGAATCAGGTGCGCTACAAAAACGGCATGGATCTTCTGAACATCGTGCCTGAGAGCTCGGTGGCAGTACGCGACGAACGCTACAAGCTGGTTCGCAATACGTCGGTCGTGTACGTGCCGGAAACCGACGGATTCCGAACGGACCGCACTGAGGAACTGTTCGAGATCAATCAGGCCGTGCCCGTGCCGTTGCTCGACACCGCTGAACGCAACCTGCTGGTCCCGCCCATCAGCCCGGAATTACAGCGCATTCGCGACGAGCTCGCTGGCAAGATGGAAGAAATCCTGGCGTCGGAAGTCGACTGCCCGGGTGACGGCAATATCGATGGCGTAGTCGACGGTAAAGACATGGAAGAATGGGGCCGAATTGCTCATGCATGGGGCGGGTCGAGCGTCTACGATTTCAAGGTCAATGGCGTGTACGACGGCCTCACCAACACCATCGACGCAGGGGTGATTCAGAGCAATCTCGGTAAGCGTTGCGGTCGGGTGAATGGCGGGGTGAATGGCGTTCAGTAAGATCGGGCGTGCCACCGTGCTGGGGTGCGGCGCCGTTCTGGTCGGCGCCCTGGCAGGCATGGCCGCCGCGCGGCTCAGCGGTGGTGAAGCTGCGCAAACGCCTGCGGGGCCACCCGTCGTCACCATCGGCGACGGCGTCTCCGCCCCATCCAACATGGCGTGGGTGCCGCCGGGTGTATTCCTCATGGGCAGCGACAGCACTATGGCGCAGCCCAACGAAAAGCCGGCGCACCCGGTCAAGGTAGGTGGCTTCTGGATCGATGTCACTCACGTCACCAACGACCAGTTCGCCAAGTTCGTGCAAGACACCGGCTACGTCACGACAGCCGAGCGCAAGCCCGAATGGGAAACCATACGTGTACAGCTTCCGCCCGGAACGCCCGAGCCACCGGACGAGGTCCTGGTTCCGGGTGCCATGGTATTTGTGGGCACAGAAGGCCCCACCAGCCTTTCTGAGTACTGGCGCTGGTGGCGCTTCGTGCCTGGCGCAAGCTGGCGTCATCCTCAAGGGCCAGGCAGCTCCATCGAGGAAAAAGGCGACCATCCGGTGGTTCAGGTCAGTTACGCCGACGCTCAAGCGTATGCGAAATGGGCCGGCAAGCGGCTGCCCACCGAGGCCGAGTGGGAGTATGCGGCTCGCGGCGGCCTCGAACAGGCTACCTATGTCTGGGGCGACGAACTGATGCCCGACGGCCAACGGCAGGCGAATTACTGGGACGCCGACCAACGCGCGTTTCCCGTAATCAGCCCGGAGGCCGGAGGTGCGGCCGGCACCCAGGCAGCCGGTACGTTTCCGCCAAATGGCTATGGTTTGTACGACATGACCGGCAACGCGTGGCAATGGGTCAGCGACTGGTACCGCGCCGACTTCTTTGCGATGCAGGCCAAGCGTGCGGGAAAGGTCCCCGTTGAGCAACCTGCGGGGCCGTCAGAGTCTTACGATCCTTCCGACGCAAGTGTGCCCGCCAATGCGCCCAAGCGCGTGATACGCGGCGGGTCGTTTCTGTGCAACGAAAGCTACTGCCTGTCGTATCGCCCCAGTGCGCGGCAGGGTGCTGACCCGTACAGCCCAATGTCGCATGTGGGCTTCCGGCTGGTCAGCGATGCGCCGGCGCCGGTTGTGCCCGTTACTGCCGCTTCGTCAAGCGCGACTCGGTAGCGGGCACAGTTCGACACGGTGCGGCGGGTTAATGCAGCCGCTACGAAGCCTGAACCCTGCAGTCGCGCCCCATGTTCTGGTGAATCACGGCAAGGTCGGCCTCGTTCGTGAGCCCATCATGATTGAAGTCATACCAACTGCTTCGGCCGCCGTTTTCGCGGCTGAAGCGCGTCCATCCTTCGATGTCTTGTGCGTCGACTACGAGATCAAGGTTGCCATCGCCCGGGCATTGCACGCGGCTGCCCCGTAGTGCTTCCATCTCGGCCTTCAATACTGCGTAGTGCTCTTGCTGTTCGGGCGTCAGCACCGGCCGAGTGAGCAGGTCATACACTGCGTTGTCGAGTCGAGGTACCGGTATGGCTTCGTCGATGCGGTAGAACTCTTCCGTGACTTCGCGTTGGCCAGTGGTGCAGCTCAGGCTTTCGATCTGTACGAGCTTGTACGACGCATTACGGATGGCTCGCTGGGATTCCGGAAGCACGTTCACCGTGGCTTCACCCTGTTCCGCCAGATAGTCGTTGACGGCGCAACATGATGGCAGGCCCGCTTCACCCGCGACCCCACCCGGCCCGTACCAGACACCGCCCTGGTCTTCACACACGCCCTTTTGCGGGAATACCTGCACGCAGACATTGGAAGACGGAATAATGCAGGGCGGCGGTGGGGCGGCGGTCGTGGCCTGAATATTCGTACCCATTTCGGTGTAATTGGTGCTGCGGATGGGCGGCTGCGATGCGTTCGTGAGATACGGCAACATGGGCTGCGCGTCGATCTGTCGGGATGACGGTACGGCCTGGTTGATGTCGATCTCGGCGAGCTCACCAAACAAGCTGAACAGGTCAGTGGAGTTGACCATATGCGGCAAGGTGCGGCCAGGTTCGGCCACCATGGGCCCCGCCACGATCAGCGGCACCCAGACGCCAGTCTGATACGGGAAGCCCTTGGCGCGAGTGAGATTAAAGGGCGCTTTTACACTAGGCGCGTAGGTACCGTTGTCGCCCACGATGATCACAACGGTGTTGGTCTCTTCCGGGCGGTAATTCAGCGTGCCGTCGTCGTTGTAACGAGCCAGGCCCGTCTCGACCAGCAGCCGGCCGATTTCTTTGTCCATGGCTTCGGTCATTTGGTTGACGAGCACGCGTTGCTCTTCAAAGCTGCTGCATTCGAAACCCGAGGTCGGCGCCGCGCCGGGGTGCAGCAACTCTCTGGGCGGCTGTTGCAAGGGGGTGTGAATGGCGGAATAGCCCAGGCTCAGCATCCAGGGTTGTTGAGAGCCCTGGCGACTGATCCAGTCAACCGCGCGGTCGGTCTCCACCGTGCTGCGGTAGCCGCGGTAGCGCGGGTCGGATACCGGCACGACTTCGACGCCGCCATCGGGCCGGTTCACTACCCACTCACCCGTGTAATAGCCATTTTGTTCGCTGAAGTCGAGATAGGCAGGCGGTGTGGCGCGGCAGCTTTGGCCGGGGTCAAAAAGCCCGCCTGATTCCATGCAGGTGCGCCCCGGGGTGTCGCTGAGCGTGAGGCTCAGGGGCGCGCACGTGCCGTCGGGCTGGTAGCAGGCGCCGCTGTCGGCGCCATGAGCGGCATTGGCATTTGTGCTGGGTACGAACCCACACCCATAGGTGCCCGCTGCGGCAACGCCGCCGGCGGTGGTGTCTATGGGGTAGGGCGCGCCGTCGAGGTAACCCTCGAAATAATCCCAGCCCAGCTCATGCATCGCGCCATTACCAAGCGGGTGGTTGGCTCGGTTCAAATCAGAGCCGGTGAGATGCATCTTGCCGATCAGGGCGTTCACGTAGCCCTTTTCCTTCAGAATCTTGGGGGTGGTGACCTCGTAAGGCGACACCTGTGAATTGGCCAGATCGCTGGCCACGATGGCATTCTTCAGGTCTGTACGGAAGGGGTAACGCCCCTGGAAGAAGGTGGCACGGGTCGGCGAGCAGGTCGGCATCGACCAGGCATTGCGAAACCGAACGCCGGCATGAGCGATCGCGTCGATATTGGGGGTACGCGGTGGCGTCGCGCCGCCGTAGCCGAAGATGGGTAGCTGATCAACGCCCAGGTCATCGAGAACGATGAACAGGATATTGGGCAGTTCGGGAGTCGCGTCGGCGGTGGATGAATGATTGCTGCTGTCGCAGGCGGCCAGAAGCGCGGCCGAGCTCAGCGTGGCGATACAGGCATGGCGTCGTAGATTCACAGCAGTCTCCCCTTCTCATATGGGATCTTCTTCTGGCCCCATGCGGGCCGTGACGACGCCGGCCTGACGTCGGCCGGCGCGTGACTGTTGATGCATATTCATTTCAATCAGAAACGATCGTAACAGCACATGGCGGCGCTGTTCCAGCGGTTTTTTCGTGTGATCAGCGGATCAATTGATTGATTTCGATAATCGGCATCATGACCGCCAGAACAATGACCAGCACGATGCCTCCCATCAATAGCGTCATCAACGGTTCAAGAATCGCGGTAAGTGTCAGGGCGCGGCGTTCCAGTTCGGTTGAGAGCGTGTGGGCGGCGCGGTCGAGCATCGAGGGCAACTCACCGGTGCGTTCACCGCTGCCGATCATATGGATCAGCAGTGGCGGAAATAGCTTCTGAGCCTGCAGGGCGGCCGCCAGCGCTGCGCCTTCCCGCACGCGGCGGATCGCATCTTCAGAGGCCTCGCGCAGGCGGTCGTTCGACAAGGTGCGCTGGGCGGCATCCAGTGCCGTCAGCAGCGAGACACCACTATGCGTCAGGATGGCCAATGTCGCGGCATAGCGGGCGGTATTTACGCCGAGCACATAGCGCCCGATTACCGGTAGCCGCAATATGCGGGTGTGCCAGGCCAGACGTACGGCCGGCGCGCGCAAGGTGAAGCGCCATGCGGCGAAGAGCGCCGCCAGCACTACGGCGGTCAGCAGACCCCAGTCACGGATAAAACCGCTCGTCGCCAGCATCGCCCGGGTCAGCAGCGGCAGGCTTTGTTGCGTGTGGCTGAAGGCGCTCACGACTTGAGGCACGACATAGCTGAGCAGAAACACGACCACGGCAATGGCCACCAGCGTCACGATCGTCGGGTAAATGAAGGCGGTCAGGATCTTGTTGCGCAGATCGCCGCGCGACTCGATATGGGTGGCAAGCCGCTCCATGATCTCTGGCAGCTCGCCCGACTGCTCGCCGGCTTCCACCAGGGCGCAGTAAATCGGCGGAAAATCTCGTGGGTGCGCCGCCATGGCATCACACAGGCGATGCCCTGCACGGATGTCGGCGCGTACGGCAGCCAGGAGATGGGTGACGTGCCGGCGCTCGGCTTGTTCGAGGCAGGCGCTTAGCGCCGTCTCGAGCGGCAGACCGGCCGCCAGCGGTGGTCGGCCGACGTCGCCGCCGCCGCTCC
>CAZPYF010000080.1:0-9947 GCA_964590015.1 uncultured Burkholderiaceae bacterium | reverse complement strand
CCTGGATGTGTTTGATCTGTGGATGGATATATGATGAGGAAGCCGGTCTTCCCGAGGAAGGGATAGCCCCCGGCACACGGTGGGAAGATGTTCCACCCAACTGGGTGTGCCCGGAATGCGGCGCCCGCAAGGAAGATTTTGAGCTGATCGAAGTCTGACCCGGGGCTGAAAGTTGCTGAGATACCGCTCAAAGGGGGTGTAGCCATGACCGATAATCCGCATTCCGAAAGCTTTGTCGACCTGTCGCAGCAATTGCTGCTGGCCATGCCGGGCAAGGTCATGGGCAGCCTTGCGAACACGGTTATCTATGTGTGCGAGCACACCGACCAGGGTGCGCTGGGTCTCGTTATCAACCGCCCCACCGATCTCACCGTCGGCGACCTGCTGAAGCGGCTCGATCTGCCTTTGTCGCTGGAAATCGGCCCGCGCCAGGAAGCGCCTGTCTTCTTCGGTGGGCCGGTGCAGACTGATCGCGGCTTTGTACTGCACATGCCGGTGGGCGGTTATGGCTCCAGCATACGTATCGGCGAAGTCGCACTCACCACGTCGCGCGATGTGCTGCAAGACGTGGCGGTAGGGAAGGGGCCGGAACACATGCTCATTACCCTGGGCTACGCGGGGTGGAGTGCAGGCCAGCTCGAAGACGAAATGGCCCAGAATGCGTGGCTCAATGTCGACGCCACCCACAGCATTCTTTTTGATATGCCGCCCGAGCAACGCTACGACGCAGGTCTTGCCCAGCTGGGTATCGAGAATCCCGCCATGCTTTCCGGCGACGCCGGCCATGCCTGACCCGGGCCCTGTGGCGAGGCCTCACGAAACAGTGCTGGCCTTTGATTACGGGCTCAAGAAGATCGGAGTTGCCATTGGCAACACCATCACGTGCGAGGCGCGGCCGCTGCGCATTCTGCGACCCATTACGCGCGAACAACGGTTCCAGGCCATAAGCGGCTTGCTACAGGAATGGCAACCCGACCGGCTAGTGGTGGGCCTGCCGCTCACTACGGAAGGCGAAGAACAGCACGCTACGCGGCATTGCCGCCGTTTTGCCAACCAGTTGCATGGCCGCTACGGCCTGAACGTTGAACTGGTTGATGAGCGCGGCACCAGTCTTGAGGCGCAGGCGGTGCTGGGCAACAACAATGACGATGATGCCGTCGCGGCGGCGCTGATCTTGCAACGGTATCTCGATGCATTGTCGAATGAACCGCCGGGGCGACCGTAGCCGTGCTTGGATACGTGCTGTTCCCGCTCAGATTAACGCTGCTTCTGGCGTGGGGCATTGCCGGGTTGCTCACTGTCGTTCTCGTGTTTCCCTTGCTGACCCTTACACAGCGGAACTGGCTGATCCGCCACTGGTCGCGGGTACTCATGGCCTGTTGCGGTGTGAAGATACGGTGTCGCGGTGAGCCCAAGCATGAAGGTGCCGTGCTGTGGGTGGCCAATCATGTCTCATGGATCGACATCTTCGTGATGGATAGTGTGAGAGCCGTGTCGTTCATCGCCAAGAGCGATATCCGCCAATGGCCCTTGATCGGATGGCTGGTTGCCGGTGCAGGCACCCTTTTCATCGAACGCGGCCGCCGTCATGCCGTGCGGGCCGTGGGCCACCAGATGAAGGCGCGCTTTGATAAGGGCGAGGCCGTTGGCTTGTTTCCGGAAGGTACGACATCGTTTGGCACCGACGTTGCCACGTTTCACACCAGCTTGTTCGAGCCCGCCATACGAGCCGGGGTCGATGTGCAGCCGGTCGCGCTACTGTTCCTGCATCGCGGCCGGCGCACCACGCGCTATGCGTTCGTGGGTGAACAGACGCTCGCTCACAATATATGGAATCTGCTCACTGTGCCGGGCGCCGAGGTGGAAGTGGTGTTCTGTGCGGTGATCGACGCCGAAGAATGCCAACGCATGGGGCGCGTGCAAATTGCGCTGCACAGCCAGCAGATGATTCGCGAAGTCGTTACGGCCGACGCTTACGATCGGGCGACTTCACAGCCCGCGCGTGCCGCCGGTTGAGCGCGCCGACACGGCACTACATCGCGGCTTTAGGTTGCCGGAACGGCTGGCAGGCAATCTGCACCAGTTTGTGATCGTGCAGGCGCAAGGCGGTCAGCTGGCGGCCCCACACGCAGCCCGTATCGAGACAGATTGCATCCGGACGGATCATTAGCCCCAGGGTGGACCAATGGCCAAACACCACAGTATGGTCATCGAGTACGCGACCGGGTACATCGAACCACGGCACCAGCTCGCCATGTGTGTCGGGCGCACCTTTGTGCGAAAAGTCGATACTGCCGTCGCGGCGGCACATGCGCATGCGCGTCATGGCGTTCACGATGACGCGCAGCCGCTTGCCCGCTTCCAGATCGTCACTCCAGTATTCCGGTTCGTTGCCGTAGATCTTTTCCAGCGCGCTCCTCCACCGTGGGCTGCGCAGCGCGTGCTCAACTTCTCTGGCGAGCTCCTCTGCGCGTTCCGCGCTCCAGGGCGCGAGTATGCCGGCATGCACAAGTATGTGCCCATGCTCGCGATGCAAGAGGGGGCGGTGGCGCAACCAGTCGATGATGCCGTCGGCATCGGGCGCGGCCAGCACGTCGTTGAAGGTGTCGGATTTGCCGGGTTTGCGTATGCCGGCCGCAACGGCCAGCATATGGATATCGTGGTTGCCGAGCACACAGGTGGCGCGTTCACCCAACGACATGATGGTGCGCAAGGTCTGTAAGGAATCCGGCCCACGGTTCACCAGATCGCCGGCAAACCAGAACCGTGCGCGGGTGTCGGCCGCGATATCGGCATGTTCGAGCAGATTGTTCAGCGACGTGCAGCAACCCTGCAGATCACCGATCATCCAGATTGGGCCCTGCTTGTTCATCCCAGCGTCTTGCTCCATGGCAACCGTGTTTGCATGAACCGACGCACCGCGTGCTGATTCTCCATGAGCAGCAGCGCCGCCAGCGCAAACATTAAAGCGGCCAGGTTCGGAACCAGCGCTGTGACCCATGGCGCCCACTTGCTGAGCATGCCCACATTGAGGGCCAACTGATTGGCCATGAAGAAGCCCACGCCCAGCAGGATACCGATGAAGACCTTGCTACCCACGCCGCCCCTGCGGGTCTGCATGAACGCGATGGGCGCGGCAATGGTCATCATCACGAACAGCGTGAAGGGGTAGGCCATCTTGCGCCAGAGCGCGACCACCTGCCGGTCGGTCTGAAGGTTGTTCTCGCGCAGATAACCGATGTAGTCGGACAGGTCGAGAATGGACATTCGTTCCGGCGTCAGCACCCGAGCGATGAGCCGTTCAGGCGTCAGGGTGGTGGAAAGCTGCCTTTCGTGTAGATGCTCGACGCGCGTGGCCGGCTCGGTAGGGCGCTGTGCGTCGGCAAGCGCGGCAATTGACGCCTCGTCGATGATCGTCTGGGTGACGTCGTACATATACAGGACGCCTTCCGCGAAACGGCCTGACGCTGCCTGCGACATGGCCGCCAGTTCCTGCCCTTCTCTGAATTCGTAAAGCGTGATCTCGGTCACTGACCCATCGCCGCTGAGCTGCGAGATATTGATGATGCGGACGCCGTCTCCACCGTCGGTTTCCTTGAACCAGTACCCGCTATTCATGCGGCCGCCTTCCGCGCGACCCAGCAACTTCAGGCTGACGTCGCTGGCCTTGAGTTCGGCGGCAGGGGTGATCACTTCTGAAAGCACGAAGGCACCCATGACCCATGGAACCGTGACCAGCCAGAGCATGGCGAGCAGCTTGAAGCCGCTGACGCCCGATACACGCAGAATGACGAGCTCGTTACGCTGAGCGAGGCCCGCCAGCGCCAGTACCGCACCAATGAGCACGCCAATGGGCAGAAGGTCGTACAAATAGGTAGGCAGCGCCAGAGCCTGCATGTAGAACAGATTCAGCAGTGTGAATCGGGTGCCCACCTTGTCGAGTTCTTCGATGAGGGCGAAGAAAGTGAACAGGCCCAGCAAGGCAACCAGCACGACCGAGCTGGAGCGGTAGATCTCCTTGGCTAAATAGCGACGGGTCGTGCGCATGGGATCCGGGGCAATGCTCGAAGTGGCAAATGTGAAAGATTAACATCTTCCTTATGGCACCTCGACCAACCGCATGCGTTGCTGAATGGTCGCGGTTCGCGAGCGCAGATAAGAGGTGACCCCGTTGCGGTCGTAGTAGGCGGGGCGTGGCAACATTGAGGCCAGCCGCGCCGACTGGCTAGGCCCCAGCGCCGAGGCATCGCGCTTGAAATAATGCTTGGCAGCCGCTTGCGCGCCGAATACATCGGTGCCCCACTGCGCGTAGTTCAGGTAGAGCTCGAGTATTCGCTCTTTGCTCATCGTGAACTCGATCATGTAGGTAATGATGAGCTCCTGCCCCTTGCGTACGTAGCTGCGCGAATTCGACAGAAAAAGATTCTTGGCCAGCTGCTGGCTAATGGTCGAGCCACCGCGCATGGCACTGCTACCGCGTGCCGCCTGCTTGCGGTTGTATTCCAAGGCTCGCATGATGTCTTGCCACTCCACGCCCGAGTGATTAATGAAATTCGAGTCTTCTGACGCGACGACGGCGCGTTTCAGATGCGTACTGATCTGATCGTACGGTACCCATTCGTGGCGTAGTTGGGCGTTGGGATCGTGGTGGCGCAGCGCACGCAGGGTTTGCTGCATGATTGCCGTGTTCGATGGGTGCTGGAACTTGTAGTACAGCACCAGTATGAACAGACCCACCTGGTACAGCAGAAGAAGCCCTATAACAGCCAGCACGCCGGCCTTCAGAAGTCTGAATAGGCTCATGCCCGCCCGCCCGTCATGCGGCGTAGAGGTCGTTGCGCAGGGCGATCAGTACCGCGTCGATGTCAGGCTGCACGCCATGCCAGATCTCAAAGCTCGCTGCGGCTTGGCCCACCAACATTCCCAAGCCGTCGGCGCACTGCGCGGCGCCGGCCGCTGCCGCTTGTGCCATGAACGGCGTGGGCTGGGCGCCATACACCATGTCGTACGCAAGTGCACCATCGGCAAAGAGCGCCGCTAGCGGCACGGCGGGCGCTTCGCCCGTGAGGCTGCCGGAAGTGGCATTGATCACGATATCCCAAGCGCTATCTGAATCGTCGAGTGCCCCGCCGGAGAGGCGACCCGAGTATTGCGGCAACCTTGATATCGTGGCGGCAATTAGAGCGAAGGCACGTTCGGGGCTGCGATTCACCACCCGCAAATGGGCACATCCCGATTCCAGCAGCGGCAGTAGGGTACCTCGCGCGGCCCCGCCTGCGCCGACCAGCAACACTCTGCGCCCGGCAGGGTCGTGGCCCAGGCGACGCAGGTCGCTCAATAAGCCCACGCCGTCAGTGTTGCAGCCCAGCACACGCCCGTCTGAGATCCACAATGTGTTGACCGCGCCCGCCATTTGCGCGCGCGGGCTCAGATGCCCTTGCGCCAGCTGATACGCCTGCTCTTTAAATGGAACGGTCACATTCAGACCCCGGCCGCCTTCATTAAAGAATGCCTGCACGGTCGCCGCGAAGCCGTCGAGCGGCGCGAGAATGCGGCCATATTCCAGTGAGATGCCGGTCTGCTGAGCAAACGCCTTATGGATCGCAGGTGAGCGGCTGTGCTCGATAGGATGACCGATAACGGCGTAGCGAGGGACAAGGGGTTCAGTCATGGATACGGGCGTTTTTCCTGCCAAAGTTCAAGGTTGAAGAGTTTCGAGTTCGTGAGTGAAGTGCCAGGTGCGGGTGATAGCCAAGACATCGGTGTCATGCGCGATCTCTGGGGGTAGGGGCGCAAAAGGCGCAGCCAATTGCACGATGCGCAGTGCGGCTTGATTCAGCACGGCGTGGCTTGATGGCCGATCGATCTCCACTCGCTCTAGCGAACCGTCGCTGCGGATATACACCGTGAGTTGCAGGCTGCCATAGACCTTGCCGCGGGCTTCCGGCGGGTAATGCTCGGTGCCCAGTGCTTCAATCTTCTGACGCCAGCCCTCAACATAACGCGCTTGGGGCGCCGATGCCGCCGAGGGCCCTATGAAATGCTGCCGAGGTCGGGCGTTGTATTGCTCGATGCGTTCTTTAAGCGCGGCAACTCGAGCGTTGATCAGCAAGCTTTCCTGTTGCAGCTCGTCTTCGCCTTTCTCGGCGGGGGCGTCGCCTTCCTGCTAGATTTCGCCTGCGGCCGAAGCCGCTTGGCGAGCCTGCAACAGCGTGAAGAGGCGCTCCTGCTCCGCTTCAAGCTCCTTCTGCTTTTGCAGCAGAGCGGCCAGTACCACTTCATCGGGTGCGTCGGCAGCGGTGAGCGGCAAGGGCGTAGCGGCCACGCCCTGTTGCGCTTCGCCCCCGCCATCAAAATCATGTTGTGCCAAGACCTGCGCCTGTAGTGGCGGCGTGTCTCCGCGCACGTTAAGCAAGGTAACTTCCAGCGTGGTTTCGCGGGGCGCAGGCGCGGGCGGATCGGAAAAGTGCACGACCAGCAACGCCGCGTGTATTGCGAGCGAAATCAACAAGGCAATGCCGAGATGGTCGTCGCGGCTTCCTCGTATCTGCAACAAGCGGGCAGCAAGGACGGACATGGCGGTATCGGTGGTGAAGGTCAGGCAGGAGCAGTGTCGCGCAGCCTGCACTCGACTTCAAGGGCGAGCTCGTCGTACCCCAGAATGTCGAGCGTGACCTTGTGACCGCGCTCGAGCGCAGGCATCCCGGCCACACGAGTCACCAGCGGCGCGCAGTCGAGCCGAACCAGATCATCGCGTAAGACCGATGCTTCAACGGTACGCAGCTCTTGCTGCTGCAGCCAACGCAGGCACCAGTAACGCTCCATGGCGTTCTGATATTCACCCCAGGCCGAATACTGTGCGTCGAAGCCGCCGATGATCGCGAACAGGTCGGCGTCTTTAGGTTTGAAGGGCGCTGCCAGGCGGGCTGACACACCGTGGCGGGCGGTAGCGATGACCTGCCATTGATTCACCAAGTCGACGTAGCGGCGCAGGGGGGAAGTCGACCAGGCATAGTAGGGAACGCCGATGGCTTCATGAGGAAGTGGATGGGTCGACATCCGCACTCGGCCGGCCTGCTGCGAGCGGTAGATGCCTGGCACACCATGTTCGGCCAGCAAAGCACCCCACAGGTTGTTGGTGAGAATCATGTATTCCGCAACGACCCGATCAAGCGGGGCATCGCGACGGCGCGGAACCAGCTTTACAGGGGTATCGGGATCATCGTGCGGCCCTTCGAGCACGAAGCTGTATTCCACGCGGCTGTTGTTCTCGGTTTTGCCACGCACCGCGTCGCGATGGGCCGACAGATGCTGAGCGACGCGCCATAGCGGCCGAATCCATTCATCGTATGGCACGACCGCCGATGGGTCGTCCAAGGCTTCGGGCGTGATGTCAGCATCAAGCACGTCATGACGCAGGTTTTCGGCAACCCGGATGCGCTCCAGGCGGGTTTCCTGACCGAGCACCTCGCCGGTGTCGAGGTTCACTCGAACATAGAGCGAAATTGCCGGGCGTAGCTTGCCCGCGTCGAGCGAGAAGGCGCTGATGAGTTCGCCTGGCAACATAGGAATCTTATGGCCGGGGATATAAACGGTGGACATTCGGGCGCGTGCCATGCGATCGAGCTCGCCGTCGCGTTCGATGGCCAGGCCGGGTGCCGCAATGTGGATGCCGATCTGCACCACGTCGCCCTCCAGGGGTGTGACCGACAGTGCGTCATCGACCTCGAACGTGAAGCTGTCATCCATTGAGTAGGCGGTGACGTCTGCAATGGGCAGGTCATCGAACTCGGGCAGCGTGGAGACGGCGGGGAAATCCGTGCCCTTCGGGAAGTGCGTGGCCATGAAGCGTGCTTGATGCAGCGCCAGGGCGTGCGGCCAGGCACCCACCGACAACAGCAAGCGCTCGGGCGTCGTCTGCTTCTGCTCCACCGCTGCGGCGAACGCCTTCCATTCGTTGGTGTTCTTGTCAGGCCGAGTGAGCAGCGTAATAGCCAGCCGGCCGATTTCCTCGGGTAGCTCGCCGGCCACCAGCTGATCGGTCCAGCGCTGCTGCTGCTCGGCCTGCAGCCGCTTCTTCTCAATGGCGGCCAGTGCGGCTTCCAAAATGTCAGGCGGGGCAGGGCGGTACCGCCCCTTGCCACGACGATGAAAGTACGCGGGCGCACTATTCAAGGCGAAGATGAGTGCAGCCTTTTCCACAGCACTGGGCGGGTGCCCGTAGTACTCCTCGGCGAATGCAGTAGCTTCGAACTCCTCTTGTGGGGTGCATTCCCACAAGAAATCAATCTCGATTTCGGCAGCCTGCTGTTCAGCCTGCTTCATTAGCTGTGGCGGTTCCGGAGATTCGAATTCGAACAGCACGATCGCATTCTTTATCTTGCTGCGTTTGCCCGACTCGGATTCGACCTGCATGGTCGAATCGCTGCGAGAGAATACCCGTGCGGCCTTGAAGGTGCCGCTTTCTTCGTAAATGACGTACATGATGTCTTTGTTTGGTGCCCGCACAAGAGGCGGGCGAATCTATCGGTGCGCCACGACGCGTTCCAGCACCTCGGGCAGCCAGTCGGCAAAATCGGAGATGCCGTGGTCGCTGCCCTCAAGCAGCCGCAGGTCGCAGCCTTGGTACCAGTCGACCATTTCGCGCCAGTCGAGCACTTCATCGCCTTTCGCAGCTAGCAAGTAATACCGCGATGGATCGGCGGGGCGGCCGACCGCCATCTCGGCGAGCTCGTCGATATATTCGGGCAGGAACTGAAAGCGATCAGGGGAATTCCACATGGTGTGCTCACCCACCTGCGTGGCAAGGTCACGCGCGGCATAGACCACCGGGTTGAAAAGTATGGCGCGGCACTGCCACGCTTCAGCCAGACAGGTCGCGTAATAGCCTCCGAGCGACGAGCCCAAGACGACAAGCTGCTTCTGTGGGTCGAGGCCCTGCGCGACCCGTTGCTCGATCAATCGCGTGGCGAGGTCGTAGGCGCGGCGCGGGCTGGGTGGCAGCTGCGGGCAGCACCAGGCTTCCCCTTGCCCCGCATCGCGTAAGGCTTTAGCGAGCATCTGCGCCTTGAACGATTGGGGTGATGACCGAAAACCATGAAGATACAGGATCACGCCGGGCTCCTTGTGGCGGCAAGGCGTTGCAGCAGACGCTCATGCACACCGCCGAAACCCCCGTTACTCATCACCAGAATGTGATCGCCGGGTTGTGCGGCCCGCCCTATGGCGACGATCATTTCGTCGAGGTCGCTGTAGGTGGATGCGCGTGCGCCGAGCGGCGCCAGCACTGCGGCGGGATCCCAGCCGAGGGAGTGCGGCCCGCTTTCGGCACCATAGCAGTAGATGAGATCGGCGGCCTCGAGGGAAGCGGGGAGCCGGTTCGCCACGGCTCCAAGCTTCATGGTGTTGGACCGCGGCTCAAGCACGGCGAGAATGCGGCCTTGCGGTTTGTGGTGTCGCAGACCCGCGAGAGTGGTGGCAATGGCGGTAGGGTGATGGGCGAAATCGTCGTAAACCGTGATGTTGTCGACCGTGCCCCGGATCTCCATGCGCCGCTTTACGCCCTGAAAGGCATTTAGGGCGTCGATGGCCCGGGCCGGTTCGATGCCGACATGCCGTGCCGCCGCGATGGCGGCCAGCGCATTGCGCTGATTATGGGCGCCGGCATGCGGCCAATCCATTGTTCCGACGCGCTGGTCGTTAAATGTGATGTGGAAACGGCCGGCGTGCGGCTCGCCGTCGGCTCGCCATGCGCCGCCTTCACCCAACATTTCCACCGGCGTCCAGCAGCCGCGCTCAATGACCCGCTGCAGCGCGGCTTCGTCGGCGGGCATGATGATGCGGCCTTGGCTTGGAATCGTGCGCACCAAATGATGGAACTGGGTCTCGATGGCGGCCAGATCAGGGAAGATGTCGGCGTGATCGTATTCCAGGTTGTTCAAGATCGC
>CAZPYF010000079.1:0-10015 GCA_964590015.1 uncultured Burkholderiaceae bacterium | reverse complement strand
GGCGCAGCGTTCAAGGGGCATACCGAAGTTATCCGGCTGCTGCTCGAAGGCAGCGCCGACGTCAACGCGAGAATGCCTGGCGGCAAGACGGCGCTACAGATGGCCGCGATGTTCGACCGCACAGATGTTTTGCAACTCATGCTGAGCCACGGCGCAGATCCGTCGCTCGTAGACGAAAGCGGCATGACCGCGCACGCTGCAGCCGAAATGATGGGCGCGACAGCGGCGGCTCAGCTGCTCGAATCATTGGCCGGCGGGAAGACGGCCTGACTTGAACCAAGGAGTGTAGTCATGGATACATCGAAGCAACACGGCAATCGGGGGAAGATGCTTACCGATCGCCAGGGGCATCCCATCAGCACCAACCAGTCGCAACGCACGGTGGGCAGCCGCGGGCCTGCCACGCTCGAGAACTACCACTTTCTGGAGAAGATCAGCCACTTTGATCGCGAGCGCATTCCAGAACGGGTCGTTCATGCCCGGGGGTTCACCTGTTATGGGGAATTCGAGGCTAGCGGAAAGATTGGCGACGAGCCCGCATCTAATTACACACGCGCCCGACTCTTTCAGGAAGCGGGCAAAAAGACGCCGCTCGCCATCCGCTTTTCTACGGTGATTGGTGGGCGCGACTCGTCGGAAACGGCGCGCGACCCACGCGGCTTCGCCATCAAGTTCTACACCGAAGACGGCAACTGGGATCTAGTGGGCAATAACCTGGCGATCTTCTTCATTCGCGACGCCATCAAGTTCCCCGATGTCATCCATTCCTTGAAACCCGACCCGGTCACTTTCCGGCAGGAGCCGAATCGAATCTTCGACTTCATGAGCCAGACGCCTGAGTCGATGCATATGCTCACCCACCTCTTCAGCCCGCGCGGCATCCCCGCGTCGTCCCGGCACATGGAAGGGTTCGGCGTGAATACCTACAAGATGGTGAATGCAGAGGGGGCAACGGTATTGGTGAAGTACCACTTCCACCCGCGCTGTGGCGTGGCAAGCCTTACCGCAGCCGAGGCGGCCAAGGTTCAGGGCCAGGATCTCGGGTCGGCTTCGAAAGATTTATACGAGGCCATTGAGCGTGGCGACTACCCGCAGTGGGATATGTATGTGCAGATCATGGAAGACCACGAGCACCCCGAGCTTGACTGGGATCCGCTCGACGACACAAAAATCTGGCCCGAGAAAGACTTTCCGCTGCGCCATGTCGGGGTAATGACCCTGAACCGGAACGTCGAAGACGTGTTCGACGAGAATGAGCAGATCGCCATGGGCACCGGCGTGCTGGTGGATGGCCTGGATTTCTCCGACGACAAGATGCTGGTCGGCCGCACGTTTTCGTATTCCGATACTCAGCGCTACCGCGTCGGCCCGAACTATCTGCAGTTGCCGGTGAACCGGCCACGCAACGGCGCCGCTCAGACCAATCAATCAGGCGGCCAGATGTCGTTTCACCGCGACCTTGCCCCGGGCCAGAATCCGCACATCAATTTCGAGCCGTCCATTCATAACGGCCTGCACGAGGCCGAGAGCCCGGGGCCCAACAACCCACCCGAAATTCGCGGGCAGCTCACCTACAGCGTGATCGAGCGCCGTAACGACTACGTGCAGGCGCGCGGCCGCTACAACACCATGATGGATTGGGAGCGCGACGACCTGGTGAACAATATGGGCAACATGCTGGGTCAGTGCGAGCGTGATGTGCAGGAACGCATGCTCTGGCACTTCTTCATGATTCATGACGATTACGGCGCGCGGGTGGGCGAGAAACTGGGCATGGCGGCTGAGGACGTGAAGCATCTCAAGCCGCTGGCCACCCAGGTTCTTACCAGCGAAGACGAGCAACGGCTAAGCAAGCTGGGCAATAACGGCGATCGCATTGATCCCGACGTATGGGGCCAATGGACGAGCTCAGTGAAGAACCACCCTGCCACAGCGGAAGAGGTATTGGAAGGTCGGTTGCCAACCCGAAGCGCGTCTGGGAACGCCGGTTCAGCCGCGTGAGCGTTGTCTGGCGCGGCGGCGGCGCGCTGAAAGCGCTGTGGAGCGGGAGCGCTTCGGGCACCCGACTCACCGGTTCGATCGGGCGAGTGGTGGCTGTGATGTTTTTTCTCTTCACCGCTGCCCCAGCCGCCCACGCCAGCTTCGGCGACTGCGCCCACCCTGGGTATCTCGCTCAATTCGACGAACGGCTTGAGTCGATTCCGCACGACTGCGTTGAAACGCTACGCGTCGATGTCGCGACCGCCAGCGGAACGCGCCAGATCCGGCTTATCCACGACCGAAACGCCGGCTGGGCGCTATTGCCGGGGGTGCTGGAAGAGTTTCAGCGAGGCATACGCGCGGCGGCACAGGCGCTGCGCCAAATCGGCTCGTACGAGATAGACGACACGACTGTCCTGTTGATCGACGGCCTGACGCCGCGCGAAGAGTCTTCGGAATCGTTCAGTGACATTGCGGCGAGCACAAGCTTTAGCGACCACGAGTGCCACATCAGCGCATATTTGCTCAGCGCTGGGGGCACTACTTCGTACGCCGCCTATGTCGTGGCGCATGAAATCTTCCATTGCGTGCAAGGCGCGACTCTGACGCCGGCTCAAGTAGACACCAGCAGCGGGGGAGTCGGATCGGGAGGCGACTGGTGGCTTGAGGGAACAGCGGAGTGGTTTGCGGCTCTATCCCTTCCGGAAGTGACGACGCTTCAGCGTTGGATCGCACGCTTCGATGGCCGTTCTTCGGACACCCCCTTGTATGAGATGGCCTACGAAGCCGTAGTGTTCTTTCTCTGGCTCAATGATGCTGAAGGCCCGTCTTCGATCATTCCCGTCCTTCATCAGATGGCGAACCGGCCACACGCGTCGAGTCAGCGTGCGGCGATGGCGTCTGCGTTAGATGGCGACAGCTGGCTCGCCTTCGCTCAGCGCTATATCGACGGCGATATCAAACACCCGCACGGCACGCCGATTTCCGTGAACGCGTCGGATGGGGACACCTGGCGCTATATCGAAACTGGCACAAACCGCATCACTTTGCCGCCGTTTGTGCTTCGCCGAGGCTGGGTCGAGTTCGATTGCGGGAAGTGGGCGGCCGACGCCCAGCCGGCGGAAGGGCGGGCGTTTCGAAGCGATGGCGGCACATGGGGTGAACTGCCCGGCCGGATTGATACCCGGAACGGAGATGAAAGCCGGTACCGCTTTGTCGGACTCGCGGCGTCGCGTTCCGATGTGGTGCTGCAGGTACGCGGTGAACAGGAGGCGGCGTGTGAGCCCTGCGGCGGGTCGACCGCCGTCGACGCCTGCCTGGTGGGGGCGTGGCGCCAGACGGGCGGCGGGCCCATCGAGTGGATGCGTAAGGTCATGGACGGTATTGCCATACCCGAGGGCGAACGGCACAATGTGCTGGACGTCTTCCAGGCCGATGGCACGTATTTCACTGCGCCGCTCACGGCGAAGATCACGTCAATTGCAGAAACCGATCATGCCACCCTTCGCGGTGACGCCCAGGTGGTTGCCCAGACATCGGGGCGCTGGTCTGGCGAAAATGGGCGGCTTAATTTGTGCCAAGATCAGCTCCGTTCATCGGGTACAGTTCGCGCAACATCGTCGGATGGTATGGACGAAACCTTCCCGGTGCCGGTTACCGCTGCTCCGGATCTTGTGACACTTGAATTCACCTGCACCGATTCGACCCTTGAAACAAGGTTGCCCATTCCCGGCGTACCGGAACCGATCGTGACGCAATACTCCAGAGTCGGCGATCGCCTCGTTGAATAAGGGCTTTACGAATATACCGGTGCACCCGTGCAGCAGCTGATTATCAGCACAATCCGGGAGGATGTCAGCATGAAAGTTCTGATAAAAATCGGGTGTCGGGTCTTCGCGTTCGTCATACTTTTTGCGGCCGCGGTAGCGGCGACCGCTGCAGACGTGAAGGGCAGCGCTGACCACCCTTTGGTTCCCCGATATGAAGGTTCCGAGATCGTCGCCTACGACACTCAGGCGTTTACGCGCAAAGCGTTTGCACGTGCCGCGCTTAAGGCCGGTGGGCTGGATAAGAATCCGGACTCTGCGCTGAACCTGGAAGGCAAACTCACTTCCATCACATACCGAATACCCGAGAATCATTCGGCACTCGAAGTGGCCAGGAACTACGAGGCGGCGCTAAGCCAGGGCGGCTTCTCGGTGATCTTTACGTGCGCCCAAGCAAATTGTGGCGGCCGCAATTTCAATCATGCCGTGTCGCCACGAAACTATTATCTGGGATTCGGCGAGTATCACGCGAACCAGGAATACACGCTCGCGCGCCTGGATCGCCCTGAAGGCGATGTTTACGCAAGCGTCTACGTCGTACTGAACAAGGCGGGCGGCGGGGGTGACCGAAACCGTAGCCTGGTTCAGCTCGATGTCTTGGAGCTGAAACCCATGGAAAACCGTATGGTCACGCTTAACGCCGAAGAGCTCGACACTGACCTGAAGACGGAAGGCCGAGTCGCCGTTTACGGCATCGTGTTCGATACCGACAAAGACACCATACGCCCGGACGTCAAGCCTCAGTTAGACGAGATCGCCAAGCTCATGAAAAGCAACCTGTCGCTGGAAGTGCTGGTCGTGGGCCATACCGATAGCCAGGGCAGCCTGGAATACAACCGTGATCTCTCCATGCGACGGGCTCGTTCGATCGTGAAGGCGCTGGCTGAGGAGTATGGAATCAAGGCTAGCCGCATGACACCGGAGGGTGTGGGCATGGCATCGCCCGTGGCCTCGAACCGTACTGAGGAAGGGCGGGCTAAGAATCGGCGAGTGGAGTTGGTGGAAGTGGGGAAGTAGGGCGCTGCATGATCACTTCACGTAGTGCTTCCAGCTCAGTAGCTGTAGCGCTTGCTGCTTGCCCACATAGTTCATAGCTCAACGACTGCGTTGAGCCCAAGCTGCGCCAGAGGTATGGCTCAATTTGCGCGATTACAGCCGACGAGATCACGAACGCATCCGACGAATTCTTGCGCACCATTGATTCGACCGGGTCGACCCTGGAATCGGTGGGCGGTATAGGCATGTTTTGTTCATTGGTCAGCGCGCGAACCGTGATGCCTCGTACGGGAAGACTGTAGGATTGGCCGTCGGCCACGAGGGTCAGGGACACGCAGCGCTGCTGTAACTCTGCCTGACGATAACGCACGTGGTCGTATATGGCAGGCGCTTGCTTCTTTGCGCGTTCATCTTTTCGCACCATCAGAAAACGCAGCTGTGTGCCATCGTGTTGCTGAATGATCCGCGCGTTGATTGAAATCCCCGTAGGCCAACGGTTGCCATGGTGGTCGTTGTGAGTCCAAATGCTCCATGCTTCAGTTTCCACGGTTTGTAGGAAGCCGTTCTCGAATCGCTGCACATAGACCTCATGTGTGGGCTGAGAGTGTGGAGCGCTCGTGCAGCCTATTGCGAACAGGGCTGCCCACGGGCTTATCTTTTTAAGCAGATTTGGCATGATGGTGGCGTGTGCGCGGCGGTTCCCGGAGCCAGCGCTCCTGGCTGTAAAGAGTGTCCCGTAGCAGTGCTCGACGGTCAACCGTTTAAACGCGCCGCGCCTGATACACTCGCTCGTTACGTTTCCGTAAAGGTACGTTACCGACGGTTTCTTTGAGAGGGTGCGCTGTCTAGCAGCACCCGGTAAGGGTAGGGCGATGGGCCTTTTGGACGGATTCTTTTCTGCGATCATCGATAGGCTGTCAGGGTCGGCACCCGCCGATTTGTCCACCCGCAGTAAAACCGCGCAGCGCCAACTCCAAGAGCTATCCGAGGCCATACAACGCGCTAACGCGTCGCGTGGCTCATCTCACTCCGACGCGTCGCCCCGCCCGCCACCACCGCAGCACCATGACATACCGCGACGCGCTCGCGGGGCTCACGACGGCGAGCGCACAAATTCCGACTTCGACCCGCGCTTTAATCACCCGTCATCCCCTCGCGGCTGCGTCTACACCGGGCGCGTGGCGTACGTGGGCCCCCGATTCGCCAAGATCGAAACGCCGTCCTTTGGGGCGGTCGTTTTCTTGGGCGAAATGTCTAACGAATTCATTGGTTCAGCCGCCGACGTGCTCACGGAGGGCCACGAAGTCGAGTGCGTACCGGTAGAACCCAGCAAGAAAAAGCCGGACGAATGGGTGGTAAGCCTCGCGGCCGTTCGCGAAGCGCGTATACGTGAGGCGCTGGCGGCATTCAAGCCGGGCGACACCATGGAAGGTGTCGTGACGCACATCGCCAATCGATATGTGCAGCTTGATTGCGGCGGCATCCCCGCCCGCGTGCCCATGGAGGAACTGAGTTGGGGGCGTATCAGGCATCCCGGCGACGCTGTCCAATTGCATCAGCGCTGCAAAGGGAAGATTCAAACGATTAACCTGCCGGAAGGTTGGTTACGCGATAAGAAGGCACGCAATGCGCACGCGGTGTTGAGTCTGCGCGCCTGTACCCCGTTCCCGCTATCGCCGCTTGTCGACATGCACTTCAGCGCTCAACCGTTTCGGCTATGGGCCGCCCCCAGGAAGCCGGTGGAATGTGATGCCGTGGTGTTGTTGGTCTTGCAGGAACTCGATGACGGGCGGTCGCTAAACGAGCTCGCAACCATTACCGGCTTGCCCCGACCTGCGCTGGATGCCGTGGTGGCGTTATTGGAGACTCAGGGCTTCGCGCAAGGTGAGGCACTGACGCCGCGCGGCTCGGCCTTGGCCAATGCCATACGCGCTGCGGATGCGGCCAACGAACAGCCCGTGCGCGGGCTTTTCGTGAGTGCAGCGCCTGCAGCGCTCAAGTTCCAAAGTGCCGACGCGGCGCAAGCACAGCCTGATTATCCCGGCACGTGGCCCCGCCCACCCTATAACCGGCGGGAAGAAAACCAGTTCACGCGTGCGACCGATGAATCTCTGCCTGTCACGTTATTTTCCGCAAGACTCGAGGCCGAACGGGCGCGGCAGCTCGCCGATATCTGGGCAAACCCGGCCGTGTCGGTATATGTGCGCCACGAGGGCAGCCGCCCATGGACGACGGTGCAGCTTCAGGTGCCGGAATACTGGATTATCGCCGGTATGTGGCGCGAGTTCGAGCCGGTCGGCACGCCACCATTCTGCCCGGCCGATATTCCGGATTACTGTCGCAACTTTCTGTTGGTCAGAATGACGCTGTGTGTTCGAGCTGCCGATGCCGCCGGGGAAAACCGAATTATCTATTTCGAGCCGTCCACGCGCAGTTGCTGGTCACGGCCAAGCGGCGGGAAGCCGCAAGAGATTGAATACGCCCATAGCGGGTTTCCCGAGCTGCCCGATATTGCTGCGCTAGGCCTCAATGTGCCAGAAGGTGCGACGGTGGAAATCGACCCGGTCTGGGTGAACGTCGAGATACGGAGCTGACAATGCGCACGCCACATCATGCTTTGCGGTTCGGTAGCTTGCTTGCGACGGAGATGCTCAAACACGGCGTACGGCAAGGCGCCGCTAGCGCGGCTCGCAAGGTGAGCCCTGTCTTGATGGTGCTGGAAGCGGCGGCATGTGTGGCCGATGCGATCGATTCGTACTTGCAGTACCGCAGTGCAACGGTGCATCGCGATCAACTCGAGAAGCTGATTCCGCTTGAAGAGCAACGCTTACGAGCGATCAGAAAACAACTGGCGACTGAGATCGAACGCACGCGGTTGAGTATCGACACCCAGCAGCATAAGCAACAACGCTTGGGCACCCTTCTTAAAGTCTGTGCTGAAGGCCTGACGCTCACCTGGGAAGCGTTGCAGAACCTGAGGGAAGCCGATCTGCCCGAGCTCGACCTCATCGACCAACACACAGAACAGCTGGAAGATGCCTGGCGCGACTTCAAGCGCGCCATGGCGTACTACCAAGACTCAACCCACTAGGACGAGAAAAAACTATGGCTCCTATCAAAATGCCGACTCAATCTGGCGCCACAAAGGCAACCGGGTCGTCAGCAGACGACACAAAAATCAGGCTGGAAGAAATCAAATCCGATTCTGTGAAGGTGCAGGGCGCGTTCGATATCGCCAAAGAGTCGCTGCGAGTGGCCAACTCGTTTCTTGAAGTGATCAAGTCGAACCAGCAGCTGCAAGCCAAGCGAGCGGAATGGGAAAACAGGGTCGCGGAAGCGCAGAAGAACGTGGAAAAGGCCGAGGTGGAGCTGAGGAAAGAGAAGGAGGTTACGGAGCACCACCGGATGGCCGCCGACGCTTACCGGAACGCGTTACAGCCATTGGTTACGGGCTTCGATGAAGTCATGACGAATATATCCGACCCCGCTTTGGATCCGCAGACGCGCAACGAATTTCGGAAGATGCTGCTCCAGTGGGGCGAGTTGATTGTTCGGCTCCAGGTAAAAGTGGAACTATAAGCCCCCATGTTTCTGGTCTGGATCGCCGCGGGCGTCAGCCTTTCAGCGAGCGCTGTCTCATGGGTCATTGGTCAGCGTACGGCTGAGGTCGAGAAAGAAATAGCCGAACTCGAGGCGCAGCGGCAGAAGGTGTATCGGGCCGATGCGCGCCAGCGCATGGAGCTGCTCAAACCCTATCTCGAGCAGCTGCGCGTTCTGACGTCTTCCGAGCTTGAGTTGCGTAAGTCGGTCGAGGCTGAACTCTACGCCAGCTTGCAGAAAGCCCGTTCAATGCGCGCCCAACGGTTCGGCTCCTTGGAAAGCGAAGCCGTGCTGCGTGTCACGCTGGAGCTTGAGCTGAGTCTCAGCCAGGCACAGGCCGAACGGGTTCATTTGCAGGCCATGGAAACCTTCATCGGGAACTGGTCGCTTGATGTCGGCAGCGAGGTGCCCGCGCCGGGCATGCTGCAGCTACCCGCTGATTTCCCAAGGGCGGGCCTCTTCGTGCATTCAGAGGCGGGGGTGACTGAGAAATTACACGGCTATCGCATTCAAGCCCTGGATTCCGCCCATTCGCGTTCTGCGTCCGGCGTGCTGGTTCATGTCGATCATGAGCGTCGTACCGCCAGCCTTTCTGTCGCGCGGGCTGCGTTGCACGAAGCGAACCTCGCCAGGGGGCAATTCCCTTTACCTGCCCGCGTGGTTCGGCGTGACGCGCAAGGTGTGCTGCTTGAAACAGTTGGAGAACTGCCTCTCGTCGTGAGGCCGTCACCGCAGGAGGCACGGAGCCTGGTGCCGGAGAGCGAGGTGGACGTATATCCGGGCGCCTGGACCATGAACGACCTGCGAAGGGCGGGCCCCGATCATCCCTTGCCGGTGAATCTGCACCCGCCAGTTGACGACGTTCGCGGCCGCTGGCCGTGCATTCCCCTGGCCCTTACTGATGAGCAAATACCCGAGCTTGCTGCAGCAGCAGAGGCGCTGGCTGAGATTGCCGACGCCGAGCTGCCGTGGCGCATGCATCTGCTGCCAACCGGTGAGTTGGCGTTTTCCATGGGAAAGGCCACGCTGATCACCGAACCTTCCATGGCCACCAATGCCTTCACGCTGCAAAGGGTGCAACTGAACGCCCCTGCGCCACTCGTGTCGGTTCGAGTGCATGCGGTGCTCGCCGCGTTCGTGCCCGGCACAGCCGACGATAAAGACACGGAACGCGGCCACTTTCTGCCTTTTCTTCACGCGATGCACAACGAGCTCGATGTTCTTGTGTCGCGGCGCCACGAACAGCAGACCGCCTTACGCCTTCGAAAGCTGTCGCTGATCTATCAAGACCAGGAAAGGTATCTGCGCGATAGCGGCTCCACGGGCGTAGCGTTGGTCGAGCACGCGAATGGAGGGCGTACCGTCACTCTGATGCTGCTGAGCTCGCCCTTGCCGGAATGGCTGAGCCCGGCGGTGCAGCAGCCGGGTCTGCATCGCATGCGTGCTTGCAGCCGCCGCCACGCCTGGGATGTTGGAACAGCGACCTGGGTCAACGAACATCTGGGCTTGCTGCAGCTCGAACTGAATGTGCCGGGGTCGGCGTCGTTGCGTGACATCGACCCGCAAGGCATACAGCGGCTTGAGCTCGCATACGAAGGGGCACAGCAACAGAC
>CAZPYF010000078.1:0-10130 GCA_964590015.1 uncultured Burkholderiaceae bacterium | reverse complement strand
AGGTCGGCGTTCATTGCAAGGCCTCTTCGCTTATAGCAGGTCGCGGCGCAGGTCAGCCGCCGATCGGGGTGACAGCAGGCCCGGAGCAATGTCGAAAACGGTACGTGCGCCGCTTTCACCGGCAACTTTAAGGCGATGCGCCGCACGGGCATACGCCACCAGCACACTCGACGTGAAGGCGGGGTTGCTTTCGAGCGCCAGCGAATACTCAACAACCTGACGCTCGTCCACCCCGGTTTCGCCGCTGCGAATGACGAACCCGCCGTGAGGCATGGCGGCGTGATCGCGATCAAGTTCTTCTTGCGAAATGAAGGTGACCGTGGTGTCGTAATCGGCGAAATAGTCAGGCATGGTGACGATGGCTTCACGCACCTGTTCAGCTCGGGCCCCCTCTTCCAGCACCACAAAGCACTCGCGCGTATGCTTCTGGCGAGTCGTAAGTTCGGGGCGCACGCCGCTGCGTACCTGCTCGATGGCCGCGGGTACCGGCACGGTGTACTGAACCGCGCCCTTTACGCCGGGAACACGACGCACGGCGTCGGAATGCCCCTGGCTCAGACCCTTGCCCCAGAACGTATAAGTGGCCCCCTGCGGCAGTATGGCTTCCCCGAACAGACGGTTAAGTGAGAACAGGCCTGGGTCCCAACCGACGGAAATCACGGCCACATTGCCGCCGGCCCGCGCAGCGGCATCCACCGCCTCGAAATAGTCTGGAATACGTGCGTGGGTGTCGTAGCTGTCGACGGTGTTGAATCGCGCTGCAAATGCGGGCCCCTGCTCTGGCAGATCATTCTTGGAGCCGCCACAGAGAATCACGACGTCGATTTCCTGCTTATAGGCGTCGATCTCGCCGATGCCACGCACGGGCACAGCCATGTCGAGTGGGCGAACACCAGCGGGATCGCGACGCGTATAGATGCCAGTAAGCGTCATGTCTTGGGCCTGCGCTATGGCGGCTTCGGTGCCACGGCCAAGGTTGCCATAGCCCACAATTGCAATGCGTATTTTGTCTGTCATCTCGTCAGGTCGGTCGAAGTGGAGCCGTCATTTTATGCATCCGCAGCATTCATGCACAACTGTGGTTCGATGCTACACTCGGGCCGTCCGACATGGACGAATGGTCACGTAGGCTGGGCGCGTGCCGCCGCGCTTGATGCAAAAGAAAAAAGGGGAGATCCATGCAATACGTCATTCAGGTACTGGGTGCAATCCTGATCGGCATTTCCATAGGCGTCATACTCGGGCCGCGTTATCCGACCCGCCTTATCGGTTCGCTGATCGCCATCGCACTTGGCGTCGTCGCCATTTTCACTTCCGGCTGGATCTACCTGGCTATCGGCGCGGCCATATTCCTGGTGTCGCTCGCCATTCCTGCCGGCGCGTCGGCACGAACCTGATCCGGTATTTCAGCAGATCGCTCAGCGTCGTTTCCAGGTAATCACTTCCTGCGCTGAGCCGTTCTGGCCGATAGTGACCTGTCGGGTCTGTGTTTCCCCCTGATAGGTCGCCTCGACCTCATACTGCCCCGGTTCCAGGCGAGCCAGAAGGTATGGCCCAGCCGACGGCACTTCAAGAACCGTCTCTCCACCTTTCTTCTTCACCACTACTCGAACTTCGGCCACATACGGCCGGGCTCCGCCGTCTTCGTCTACTGCTGCGAATGTCAGGCCCAGCGGGTAATTCGACTGTGCGGCTTTGAACGCTTCTGACATATCAGAGCCGAAACCGCCGCTAACGTATTCCACGCCCTGGTAGTTCTCTGCCGCCGGAAGTTGCGCGTGCGCAACCGTGAACATTGCAGCACCGGCCAGCAGGGCTGCTGCGCCCAGGCTCAGAGCGATATTCCGTTGCCGCAAGCGTTGGCCCTGGCGCGTGGTGGCCAGAGTACCGGCTCGGCGTGGATTCATGTGTAGGGTGTTCTTCATGAGCGTCTCTCCGTCGTGTCTCAGGAAAAGCGCCGTCGCCCGATATGCGACGAAGCCGGGCAACAGCGCCCGGCTTCCACGCAAGCAGGTTTTGGGCCCGCTAGCAGTCAGTACGATTTGTACGGCAGAAACTTTCCGCTCATCACAATCTGAACCCGATCACCGGCCGGGTCGGGTTCGCGCTTCAGATCCATCTTGAAATCGATGGCGCTCATGATGCCGTCGCCGAACTCTTCATGTATCAGCTCCTTGAACGTCGTGCCGTAGACGTTGATCAACTCGTAGAACCGATAGATCAGGGGGTCGGTGGGCACGGCCGTGGGCAGCGAACCCTTGTACGGCACGACCTGCAGGCCGGCCACGGCCTCTTCAGGCAGCTCGAGCGCGTCGCCTACCGCCCTCGCCTGCGCTTCCGTCAGTGTCATCTGCCCGAGCAGCGCCGCCGTCGTCCATTCCTTGCTGCGCCCGACGATCCTGGCCAGGTCGGCCCAGGTGAGCTTTTGTTTGAGACGGGCCAGGACGATGAGCTCCGTGATTTCCGATCGGTTCATTGCGTAAATCTCCATGGTCTGCAGAAGGGTTGAAAGGGGTGTCGGTGTCCAGGCCCGGGCGAACCAGCGCCGGGCG
The DNA here is from genome assembly GCA_964590015.1 of uncultured Burkholderiaceae bacterium. Lineage (GTDB taxonomy): Bacteria > Pseudomonadota > Gammaproteobacteria > Burkholderiales > Burkholderiaceae_B > Yanghanlia. The sequence continues at coordinate 7,578 of CAZPYF010000078.1, read as the reverse complement.
TTCCGCCACGCCGCCTGCATCGCCGGAATAGTGCCCGGAACGGCGCACCAGAAAATCGATAAGATGGTTGCGCAAGGGGTAGTACAGCGGCTCCTTGAATAGCGTCTCGCGGGTACGCTCGCGCGGCAACGTGACCTCAACATACTCGACGATGCGAGCCCTGGGGCCATTGCTCATGAGCACAATTCGATCAGCCAGCAAAATGGCTTCATCGACATCGTGGGTAATCATGAAGATCGTCTGACCCGTGGCTTTGACGATACGCAGCAGCTCGTCTTGGATGGTGCCCCGTGTGAGCGCATCTAGCGCGCCGAACGGCTCATCAAGCAATAGCATCTTCGGCTGAATCGCAAAGGCGCGGGCGATGCCGACCCGCTGCTTCATGCCGCCCGAAAGCGCCGACGGCTTCTTGTCGAGCGCCTCGCCCAGGCCCACCATGCGAAGGTAGTGGCGGCTGTGTTCGAGCACTTCGGTTCGCGACCATGTCGGCCAACGCGAGCGCACGGCGAACGCCACATTATCAAGGGCGCTGAGCCACGGAAGCAGCGCATGACCCTGGAATACCACTCCGCAATCGAGCGAAGGCCCCGACAGCTCGCGGCCAGCCATGATGGCCACACCCGCGCTGGGCTGGTCGAGGCCGGCCAGAATATTGAGTATGGTGGTTTTGCCGCAGCCGGAGTGACCCAAAACGCAGACGAATTCTCCGGCTTCCACGCTGAAATGCAGGTCTTCGAAGACCGCAACATCCGGCTCACCGCGTGGCCCAGGATACACCTTGGATAGCCCTTCCACTTTCAGAAATGAGGGTTTCATCCATCTACTCCTTGTAGGCCACCAGCCGCCCTAAGCGGGCAAGCGCGAGATCAAGGGCCATTCCGATCAGGCCGATGAACAGGATGGCGCACAAAATGTTCGCCACGGAAAGGTTGTTCCATTCGTTCCAGACGAAATAGCCGATACCCGTGCCCCCCACCAGCATCTCGGCCGCAACAATCACCAGCCACGCAATACCTACCGAGATGCGCATGCCCGTCATGATGGTGGGCGCCGCTGCGGGTAAGACCACCTTGAACGCAAGGCGTAACGGCCGCACTTCCAGCGTACGAGCCACATTCAGCCATTCGCGGCGCACGCCCGCCACACCAAAGGCGGTATTCACCAGCATGGGCCACACGGCGCAAATGAAGATCACAAAAATGGCCGATGCATCGGAATCTTTGATGATGAACAACGCCAAGGGCATCCATGCGAGCGGCGAGATGGGCTTAAGCACTTGTATGAATGGGTCAAGGGCCCGGTACACCATCGGCGACATGCCAATCACGAAACCCAGGGGCACCGCCACCAGCACCGCCATACCAAAGCCCACCATGACACGGGCGATGGACGATAGCAACTGCGTTCCAATGCCCTTGTCGTTCGTGCCACGTTCGTGGAAGGGATCGCGCAGATGGGCCAAGAGCTGCGCTCCGACGTCGGCCGGTGTGGGCATGGCGGATTCGCCCCCGGTGGCCGCAGCGGCCCCCACCAATGCGGCATACTCGGCATCCACCGTGGTAGAGGAAGGCTCGGGCAATGTCGCCACATGCCAAACGGCCAGAAAGCTCAGGAGCAACACGGCCGACAGAAGCGCAGACTTCCAGCGTAGGGATGTCTCGGTCATGCTTCACCCCCTTCTGATTGCGAAACTGTCGACGTACGCTTGAGGCGCACCGGGATCAAAGGTTTTACCCATGATCACTACAGATTTCTCTTGTGACGGTGCCGGCATGCCCAGCTCTTTCATCATTCGCGAGGCATCGGTAGCCAGGAACACTTCTCGTGCAATGCTGGCGTAGTCGACATCGCCGGATATCTGACCCCAGCGCTTCATTTGCGTCAGGATCCAGATCGCGAAGGTTTCGTAGGGGAACGGATCGAAATCGATACGATGCGGGTCCTTACGCACCTGCCCCAAGCCGTCGGCATACGTGCCTGTTAGCACCTGCTCAACAACGGTCACCGGCTGGTTCAAGTAGTTCGCGGGCGCAATAGCCGCAGCGATCTCTTTCCGGTTCTCAGATTTGGCCGCATACGAGGTCGCGTCAAGAATCGATTTAAGCAAGGCGCGATACGTGTTGGGATACTCAGTGACGAACCGTTTGCTGGCAGAGAAGGCGCAGCACGGATGGCCGTCCCAGATCTCTTTCGAAAGCACATGAATAAAGCCCACGCCGTCGTATACGGCCCGCTGATTTACCGGGTCGGGCGCCAGGAACCCATCGAGGTTGCCGGCTCGCAAGTTGGCCACCATATCGGGGGGCGCCACCGAGCGGATCTGCACGTCTTGATCCGGGTCGAGACCGTGTTCAGCCAGGTAATAGCGCAGCAGATAGTTGTGCATCGAGTAGTCGAACGGCACGGCTAGGCGAAAGCCTTTCCATTCTCGTGGGTCGCGGCGGTCTTTATGCTTCATGGCCAGCGTAATGGCTTGCCCATTGATGTTCTCGACCGCCGGCATCGTCCATGGAATAGGCTGCGAACCGGCCCCGACCGATAAGGCAAGCGGCATGGGCGAAAGCATGTGGGCGGCGTCGTACTCGCCCGCCAGCGATTTGTCGCGGATCACCGCCCATCCAGCCGTCTTCACCACTTCAGCGTCCAGACCGTGGCGGCTGTAATAGCCCAACGGATGCGCCATGATGATCGGCGTGGCGCACGTGATCGGTACGAAGCCGACCTTGATCCGCGTTTTCTCGAGCGGCCCTGACGCTGCTGCAAACGCTTCGCGAGCAGCAGCCAGCGGGAACAGCGTGGATACCGCAGCGAGCGCCGTTCCCGTTCCCACCGCCTTCAGAAAGCTGCGGCGCAGGCTATCTTGGGGGAACAGCGCGCGCATCACGGCCGTCTGAACCACCCGCTCCTCCACGGCGCTCGCGGCCATGCTGCGTTCGTGTTCGGCGGGGGTGGAATGCTGGCCGCAGGCGCAGCCTGAGCGAGAGAGGCGAACATTGGCATCAAAAGGATCTGAGAAGAGAGACATGGAAACGCTCCGCGTTGAGGTGATGTCCTCCTTTTCGCAATACCCATGCCAATTTTTTGAAGGGGGTATCGGCGGTTCACCGGGCCGAATCGCCCGGTTTGTGTGCATAACCAAGTAGCGCCGCACCCTCACAGTGCATCATGCTCTGAAGCCGGGCCACCGCCGCCCGAAGCCGTATACACAGTTGTTTAAACGCATATAATGCGACTCATTCTTGTTTGTCTTGCCCCGGCACATATCGTCCTTTCTGGTACCCCCTTCCACTTCTGGCACATACCACGCATGAACCTGACTCTCTCGCGCGTCGCCCTGACCGCTACGCTTATCGCCCTTCCCGCCACCATGGTCGGCGCCTTCGAACTCGACCATAGCGACGGTACGCTTACATTGGTGGGCACACCAGAACGCGTGGTGAGCTTCGACCTGGCGGTGCTCGACACCATGGCAGCGCTCGACATTCCCGCCGTAGGCGTGCCTCGTTCCATGTATGAAGGCGATCTTGCGCGTTACGCAAACACGACCGTGGTTGGCACGCTCTTCGAACCCGACTACGCGGTACTCAATGAAATCAAACCCGATCTGATCTTCTCGGGGCGACGCTCGATGCCGGCCGTTCCAGAACTTGAGAAGATCGCGCCTACGGTCAGCTTCACCCCCGACCTCCTAGATTTCATGGGCAGCTTCCGCCAAGCCAATCTGTCGCTGGGGAAGGCGTTCGGCAAAGAGGAACAGGCCGCCGCCGCACTCGCTGCCATTAATCAGAACGTCGCCGCCCTGCACCGTATCAACGCGGGGCGTACTGCCGCGATGCTCTTCACGGTTAAGGGAAACATCATTGCCCATGCGCCAGGCGACCGTTATGGCTATGCGTACGAGCTGGCCGGCATGGAATCGGTGCTGCCTGCCACGGATCCGACCGCGCCGGTCTCGCCGCGGCCCGAGCCGAATTCGCCCGCCGCTAAAGCGGCCGCTGAAGAGCGCGCCAAAGTCATCGCCACCATCGCAGCAGCCGACCCCGATTGGCTGATTGTGCTCGATCGCGGCGCTATCAACGCTGCGGAACGTACTGCGGCCGACACACTGGCGAAGCATCCGCTGCTCAGTCAAACACGCGCGTTCAAGGAAAACCGCGTGTATTACGTCGACCCGAACGGTTGGTATCTGGTGGGCGGCGGCCTGAACAACATGCGCTCGATCACCGAAAACATGCTGGCTGCAATGAAGTAAGCTTGCGGCTGCCTTTTCACCACACGGAGACCTCAACGAAATGAATTTCAAAGTGGCCGTCGTTACGTGTCTTAGGAAGTATGCCCATTTCCAAGGGCGTGCCTCCCGCAGCGAGTTTTGGTGGTTTTACCTGTTCACGGTGATCGTCATGAGCGTGGCATCACTCTTGAGCCGGTTAATCGGCGACCCAAACGACCTTCTGGGCGGCGTCACCACCTTCGCTCTGTTGTTGCCCTCATTGGCCGCCGGCTGCAGGCGGCTGCACGACATCGGCCGCAGCGGGTGGTGGCAACTCTTGACGCTCACGGTGGTGGGAATTCTGCTGCTCATCTATTGGCTGGCGCAGCCCACGCAGCCTGCGCCAAACAAGTACGGCACGCCACCCGCGATCTGACTGATCATGCTGGCAGCGGCTGGCGCGGCTGGCGCGGTTGAAGCGGTCGGAGTGGCTGGCGCGGTCGGTCCGGTCGATCCGGTCGGAGCGTCGTGGCGGTCGGAGCTTCGGGCGGTCGGAGCGTCGGGCGGTCGGAGCGATGGGGCGGTTGGGGCGTCGGGGCGGTCGGAGCGATGGAGCGATGGAGCGGTCGGGGCGGCTTTCTCGGCGGACAAGCGGGGCGCCGCAACGCTTGCATTCGCGCCTATTCCGATATACTGTATGAATACACAGTATACGGAGATGCCGCATGCAACCCGTCATCATCAAAGGCAGGGCCAGTCTTTCCAACCCCGTTTCACGGTTTCAGGCGTACTCACGCGAATCCAATCCCGATTGGGCGTGGCCGGCACAGGCGCGCGACGCCCCGCGTATCGGGCCGGGCCTTCGCGTCGCCCGCCCTGCTTCGCCTACTGTACGGCCGGTAGCGCCGCCCACCCAACCGGCTGAATCCGCTCGACCTGCTGAAGGCGCCGAATCCGCTCGGCCCGCTGAGTCCGCTAACTCTGCTGAAGCCGCCGGCTTCGACGAGCCGCCGCGGCTTCGAACTACGGTAACCGCAGAAACAGCCCGCAGCATCATTTCGCGCAACACCTCGCCAGACATCCCGTTCGAACAGTCGGTTAACGCGTATCGCGGGTGCGAGCACGGCTGCATTTATTGCTATGCGCGCCCAAGCCACGCATACCTAGACCTGTCGCCAGGGCTCGATTTCGAAACTCAGCTGTTCGCAAAGGAAAACGCGCCGCAAGTGCTCAGGCGCGAATTATCACGCACCGGGTATGTTCCCAAGCTCATCGCCATGGGAACGAATACCGACCCTTACCAACCCATTGAAAAGCGCCTGCGCATTACAGCCGGCTTGCTCGATGTGTTCGATGAATTCAATCACCCAGTCAGTATCACCACCAAATCGTCGCTCATCACGCGCGACTTGGCCGCGCTATCGCGGCTCGCCCGTCGCAACCTGGTCAGGGTGCAGCTTTCTATCGGCACACTCGACCGCGAATTGGCCCGCCGCATGGAGCCTCGTGCGTGTACACCCACGGCGCGGCTCGACACGCTACGCACTCTGAAAGATGCCGGCATCCCGGTGTCGGTGATCATCGCGCCGGTCATTCCCGGGCTTACCGATTACGAGCTTGAGCGCGTTGCCATCGCAGCGTCGCAAGCGGGGGCCAGCGAAGCCAGCTATGTATTGCTGCGCTTGCCGCGCGAAGTGGCCACACTGTTTCAGGAATGGCTGCAGGCTCACTACCCCATGAAGGCTGCGCATGTCATGAACCTCCTGCGTGCCATGCGAGCGGGTAAAAACTATGAGTCAGAGTTCAGCCAACGCATGAAAGGTAGCGGGCCCTATGCCGACATGTTGCGGCAACGATTCAAGCGTATTTGCGCGCGAACGGGGCTTAATGTCCGGCCAATCGAACTCGACTGCACTAGCTTCAGGAACCCCGAACACGCTGCTCAGCTCGACCTCTTCTGACACCTCTGCTCTGTGTACTTCCGTTCTGTGTATCGCCCTGCTGAACACTACTACATCTGTTCAATCGCCGGATAGAACTCGTGGTTTTCGCGCTGCATGCGCTGATACACGTTCTTCAGCACGACATTGGCTGCCGCACGAAACGATTCGGGGTCATCTGCCAAGCGTTTCGGGTCCGACCACTTCGTCGTGAAGCGAATGTACTCGTTGGCGATGCCCTGCATCTCAGCCTGATACGCTTCACCCATCGCGGCAATCTTCTCGTCGTCGGCATTGCGAACTGCTGGATAGAGTATGCGGTCTTCAATGGCCAGATGCAGCTTCACCACGGTGCCCAGTTCCTTCACATGCTGCGCAATAGCATTCACATTCACCTCGATGCCGGCGTGTACCAATTTCCTGAGGTTATCGATACGGGTGAGGATCTCGACGTGCTGATCCTTGAAGCGTTCTATATCCATCTTTACGTCCTTCAGGGTTAAAGATATATTTGTCATATATCTTACGCCTGGTAACCAACGTCGACAACCCGCGAATCTGATACGCTCCCAAAAACGCCATTCTGGAGGAATCATGTCGCACGCTCCGATCATTTCGGCCGCTGAACTGGCTGCCTTGTTGAATACCGATAACGACACGTTGGTCGTTGACTGCCGTTATGCCCTCACTGACGCGGCAGCAGGTGAACAGGCTTACGCACAAGGGCATATTCCCGGCGCTGTTCATGCCGATTTGGGCACCGTGCTAAGCGGGCCTACTACGGGCATGAACGGCCGGCACCCCTTACCCGATCCGCAGGTCTTCGCAGACGCGATGGCAGAGCTTGGGGCTAACAACGATACGTTAATCGTTGCCTATGACGCGAACGACGCCATGTTCGCCGCTCGGCTATGGTGGATGCTGCGCTGGGTGGGCCACGAGAACGTACGAGTACTCGACGGCGGCCTCGAGGCTTGGCGCGCTGCGGGCGGCGAAATCTCCACGCAGAAGAGCTCGCCACAGCGTGGCACTTTTGGGCTGCGTCATCGCGCCATGCCTACCGCCACGTTCGGCGATGTCTTGCAGAACGTTGAAACCCGCAGCCGGATGCTTATCGACGCACGCAGCCCCGACCGTTTCCGCGGAGAAAACGAAACCATCGATCCAAAGGGCGGCCACATTCCAGGCGCTGTAAATCGCCACTATAAAGAAAACGTCGATACCACTGGCAAGTTCAAACCGACCGAGCAGCTGCGCGAGGCATTTCAGGATTTGTTGGGCGACACCCCGCCCGAACAAGTGATTCACCAGTGCGGGTCGGGCGTGAGCGCCTGCCACAATCTGTTGGCAATGCATGTGGCGGGGTTAGATGGCGGCACCCTGTATCCCGGCTCCTGGAGCGAGTGGTGCCGGCAACGCGACGTGCCG
>CAZPYF010000077.1:5501-10261 GCA_964590015.1 uncultured Burkholderiaceae bacterium | reverse complement strand
CGACCCCCGAATGAATGTGAACAGCCTGGTGTCTGAACCATTGGTGATTCGCGGCTACAGCAAAGACGAGATTCAGGCGCGGCTGGAATCCACCCTGTTGCAGGTAGGAATCGATCCGCGCATGGGCAAACGTTACCCACACGAGTTCTCCGGAGGCCAGCGTCAGCGCATCGGCATCGCCAGAGCCTTGGTCTTGTCGCCCAAGCTGCTGGTGCTCGACGAGCCGGTATCGGCGCTCGACGTGTCGATTCAGGCACAGGTATTAAATCTGTTGCGCGATATTCAACGCCGCACGGGCATCTCGTACCTATTCATCGCCCACGATCTTGCCGTAGTGCGCCACATCAGCGACCGCGTGGCCGTCATGTACCTCGGCCGCATGGTGGAAATTTCGACCAGCACCGATCTATACAAGTCGCCGCGCCATCCCTATACGAAAGCGTTGCTATCCGCCATTCCCACGCCCGACCCTCTACTTGAAAAAACGCGGCGGCGCATTCCATTGCACGGCGAGATCGGTTCCGCCGCATCGATGCCCTCCGGCTGCAGCTTCCATCCGCGCTGTTTTCGGGCACGGCAGGTCGCTGAGCAGCCCAACGTTGAAACCGTGAACTGGCGAGATGAGACACTGCCGGCGGCCTGCGTTCGCGTCACGCCGGAGCTTGACGGCGGCGAGTTCGGAGGAGCAGCCGCATGCCACTTCGCACAATTCGAGGATTCATTTACGGAACATACACCGGAGTCGGTCGAGGCCGCTCCGCTTGCCCTGCACACCGCTACCTAAAGGAGACTCAACATGGGTAATCAAGACAAATCAAGGGAACAAAGCTACGCCGGCGTTTTCGATAATAGACTCGGCTTTGGAAAAAAATGCGCCGTGATCGTGATTGACTTCATGAAGGCCTACACGACGCCAGGCGAACCCCTGTACCACCAAGGCATTGTCGACGCAGTCGACGCATCGGTTAGCCTGATTGAAACGGCGCGCGCCACCAGTACGCCCATTATTCACGCGCGCGTGATGTACGACCGCTCAGGCGTGGACGGCGGTATCTTCGTGAAGAAGATTCCCGTTCTACGCACAATGGTGGAAGGCGAACCGATGGCCGAGATCGATCCCAAGATGGCTCCTCTGCCCGGTGAACACGTCATTGTTAAGAACTATGCCAGCGCTTTCTTTGGCACTTCGCTGGCCAGCGCCCTCACTGCACTCGGTGTCGATACCGTGATTCTGATCGGCTGCTCCACCAGTGGGTGTGTTCGAGCTACTGCCGTTGACGCGATTCAATCGGGCTTCATTCCCATCGTTCCTGAGGAGTGCGTCGGCGACCGTCATGCCGGGCCCCACGACGCTGCCATGTTCGACATGAATGCCAAATACGCCGACGTAATGCCCAAGAGCGAAGTCGAAGCCCACCTGAAATCCACCGCGCATTAAGCGGACGTTCAGAGGAGATTGAAATGGCTCGCACGCTGTTTGAAAAGGTCTGGGATACCCACGTCATTACCTCGCTTGCCGCTGGCGTCGATTTGCTTCACATCGATCGCAACATGCTGCATGACCTCGGGGGCGGAGAGTCGCTATCGCAACTTGCCCGCGACGGACGCAGCGTGCGAAATCCCGAACTCACGTTGGCGACCCCCGATCACATCGTCGAAACGCGGCAAGGCCGTACCGGGGGCATCGCGCCTTGGGCGGATGAAGTCATCGACAAACTATGCGTGCTGGCCAAAGAAAACAGCATTCCCCTGTACAACGTTGGCGAACTCGAGCACGGCATCGTCCATGTCATGGCGCCGGAGCTTGGGTTTGTATTGCCGGGTACCACCATTGTGTGCGGCGACAGCCACACCTGCACCTTGGGTGCCTTCGGGGCCGTGGCATTCGGAATCGGTTCCAGCGAAGTCGTGCATGTGCTCGCAACACAGACGCTACCGCAACGCCGCCCGAAAACGATGCGTGTGCGCTTCAACGGCACACTACCCCACGGAATCGGCGCCAAGGACATGAGCCTGGCACTGATACGGGCCATCGGTACGGCGGGCGCCACAGGTTATGCCATCGAGTACGTGGGTGAAGCGGTGCGAGGGCTCGACATGGAGGGCCGCATGACCCTGTGTAACTTGTCGATCGAGTCGGGAGCCAAAGTTGGCATGATCGCGCCTGACGAAACGACTTTCAGATGGCTGGAGGGGCGGCCGCAGGCCCCGACGGGCCGCGCATGGGAACAGGCCGTTTCCGCGTGGCGCGAGCTGGCGACCGACGAGCACGCCAAGTTCGACAAGGACATCGTTATCGACTGCAGCACCCTTGCGCCCTACATCACTTGGGGAACCAGCCCCGAACAGGTGATTGCCGTTGATCAACCGATCCCACAACTCGACGAAGCGCCCACTTCCGTACATCGGACGGAGTGGGGCAACGCCCTCGAATACATGGGGCTTAAAGGCGGCGAATCTTTAATCGGCATACGGGTTGATCGCGTCTTTATCGGTTCGTGCAGCAACTCGCGCCTGCCTGACTTAAGGCGTGCAGCGCAGATCGTCGCTGGCAAACAGGTGGCCGCCCATGTCGAAGCCTGGGTGGTACCCGGCTCCGAGCGGGTGAAGCGTGCCGCCGAAGCCGAAGGCCTAGATACAGTCTTCAAGAAGGCCGGCCTGCAATGGCGGGAGCCGGGCTGCTCATTATGTGTCGGAGCCAACGGCGAAGTCGTTGCCCCCGGCCAGCGCTGCGTGTCGACGTCAAACCGGAACTTCACCGGCCGGCAAGGGCCGGGGGCACGCACGCATCTGGCCAGCCCTGAGATGGCGGCCGCCGCGGCTATCACTGGTGCAATCACCGATGTAAGGACGCTTAAATGAAGAAGTTTGAAGTGCTGGAATCCACTGCGGCACCCTTCCCTCACGCCAACGTCGATACCGACCGTATCATCCGCATTGAGCGCTGTGCCCGAGTGGCCCGCGAAGACTTGGGCAACTGGGTATTCGAAACGGAAAGGCTAAACCCGGACGGCAGCCCGAACGAAGCGTTTGTGCTGCATCGCCCACCCTTCCGCGATGCACAGATTCTGGTGGCCGAAGATAACTTCGGCTGCGGCAGTTCGCGAGAGATGGCGGTCTGGGCTCTGACCGGTATCGGCATTCGGTGCGTAATCGCTCCATCTTTCGGCGAAATCTTCTTCAACAACTGCTTTCAGAACGGCGTCCTACCAATCCGCCTGCCGGCGGATACCGTAGCCGAGCTTCTGCAAAGGCTGTCGGAGCAGGAAGCCGCGTCCAACGAACCGGCCCCATGGCGCGTCGACCTGCGTACCTGTCGGATCTCGACGCCTTGGCACCCGGCCATACGCTTTGATATCGAACCCTTACGCCGGGAGGCTTTGCTCGAGGGCCTGGATAGCATCGGCATGACGTTAAAGCACGCTGAGGCCATCGATGCCTATCAGGCACAACAGCGCCAGATAATGCCGTGGGTATGGCGCCAGGAAACCTCGACTTCACGGTGAAACGGCGGCCGCGCCGGATGCGGCCCGTAGGCCGCCCCACCCCCTTACGCTACAGCTTGCTCGGGGTCTGGTACGCGAGGGGCTGCGCTCACGTCGCCCCACCGCTCTCGCACATCAATAATCTCGGGCAGGCAATCGAGAAAGGCAGTGGTGACTTGCGGGTCAAAATGGCCGCCACTTTGGCTGCGAATCCATTGTGCGGCATCTTCGACTGACCAGGCCCGCTTGTACGGACGCACGCTGGTCAGCGCATCGAAAACATCGGCGATGGCGACCAACCGAGCCATTTCAGGAATGTCTTCGCCGGCCAATCCGTTCGGGTACCCGCTTCCGTCCCACTTTTCGTGGTGACTCAGCGCAATGGTGGCTGCCAGGCGCAATAAGCCTGAGGGATGATTTCCCAGGATGCTGGCACCAATGACCGTATGCCCCTGCATAATCGCCCACTCTTCCGGCGTGAGTTTTCCGGGCTTGGTGAGGATTGCGTCGGGAATACCGATCTTTCCAATATCATGCATGGGTGCCGCATGCAGCAGCTCATTGGCGGCCTGCTCTCCGTATCCCATCGCTAGCGCAACGATACGCGCGTAATGGCTCATCCGAATAACGTGCATACCCGTTTCGTTGTCTTTGTACTCGGCGGCACGACCCAAGCACTGCACAATATGAAGACGGGTTTCAAGCACTTCGTCGGCCTGCACGAGCGACAAGTGCGTACGAACGCGTGCGCGAACGATGTGAGGATTAAAGGGCTTGCTGATGTAATCGACGGCACCCAAATCAAGACCGGTGTGTTCGTTCGCGACATCAGCCAGCGCCGTTACGAAGATCACGGGAATAGCCGCGGTCCAGGCATCTTGCTTGATCTGTTTGCAGACCTCGTACCCCGAAAGGCCCGGCATCATCACGTCGAGCAGAATGAGATCGGGGCGATCGGCGCGTAACAGCTCGAGCGCCGAATCTCCATCCTTGGCAAACAGCAGCCGATATTCGTTTTGCAGGGTATGCCGCAACACTTGAAGATTGCTAGGCTCGTCGTCGACCAGCAGAAGCGTGCGGCGTGAATCGCGGGTAGGCCTCATTCTTGTTCCGTCATAAAGATACGCCGCAGCTACGCCGGGCAATGAATTCTTCCAACAGCGTGGCTGCCTCGCGAAACTCAAAAGCGTCGATGGCGTCGCGTAAGCCCTGTGAGATGGCATGTTCGCCATCGTATTCGAGAAACGCGCACACGGCGTTGAGCGTGTCGTCATC
>CAZPYF010000077.1:0-5401 GCA_964590015.1 uncultured Burkholderiaceae bacterium | reverse complement strand
AGATTGCCGGCGGAGCCGCGAAGACCGTGCAGCGCGAACTGCAAGGCATCTCGGTCAGTATGCGCCGACAGCAAATCAGGCAAGCGATACTGATCATGCGCCGACTCAAGAAATTGCTGCAGCGCGGCCATGAGCCGCTCTTCACTACCCCATAGGGTGACTCCAGCGGCCCAGTCAATAGCCGAGGCTCCCGCCTCTGCCCGGTTCTCGGATGCCTGTGTCTGGGCGGCCGGTGCCTTCAGTACCCGCGCAATCTCCGCAAAGAGCTGGGGAAGGTCCAGAGGCTTGAGCGCGAAACCATCCATGCCCGCCTGACGGGCCGCATTGCGGTCGGCATCCATGACGCTGGCCGTGAGCGCAACGATCGGAGTGCGGGCAAGACCGTGCAGACGTTCATGCTGACGTATGAGACGCGTAGCCTGCAGGCCGTCGACCGCCGGCATGTGCACGTCCATCAGCACCAGATCGAAGCGGCCTTCCTTGAAACGACTGGCGGCCTCGTGACCGTCACGCGCCTGCGTGACCGTGTGCCCGTCGGCCTCGAGCGTGAGCGCCAGCAGCTCAAGATTCTGCGGCACATCGTCGGCGATCAGCACGTTCAGCGGCGATAAGGCTTCGCGCTGGCCTTCGTCGGAATCGGGCGTAGGAGCCACGCCCACGGGTAACGGAATCCGGACATGGAACGTGCTGCCATACCCCAGTGTGCTCTCCACTTCGATACAGCCACCCATCTGCTCCACCAACTGACGCGCAATGGTGGTTCCCAGCCCGGTGCCGCCGAAACGCCGACTGATCGAGGCGTCGGCCTGAATGAAAGGCGAGAAGATCGAATCCATTTGCTGCGCCGTCATGCCGATTCCGGTATCACGTACCTGCACGTGCACCTCGCCTGCTTCATAGGCGAACACAACCTCGACACTGCCCACTTCCGTGAACTTGATGGCATTGCCCACGAGATTGTTAAGAATCTGCAGGACGCGCAGCGCGTCGCCACGATAATGCACCGGCATATCATCGGGGTAGCGCGTGATCAAGGCCAGATTTTTGGCTTGCGCAGACAGCCGCAGCGATGACTCGATCTGCATGGCCAACGCCTTGAGCGAGAAATCGTTGAACTCGAGCTCGAGCCGGCCCTTTTCCATCTTGGTGGTGTCGAGAATGTCGTTGATAAGGCCCAGTAACGAGCGCGACGACTGCCTGATGGTGTCGAGATGGCTGCGCTGCATGGCCGACAGATCGGTTTGCAGCAGCAGCTCGGTGAACCCGATGATGGAGTTCATCGGCGTGCGAATCTCGTGGCTCATGTTGGCCAGGAAGGTACTCTTGGCGGCCGCAGCCTGTTCAGCGCGCTCGGCGGTTTCGCGAAGCGAGACTTCCAGCGCATGGCGATCGCTGATGTCGCTTACAAAGCCCACGAACAGCAGTTGGCCGGAAAGCTCGACTCGCCCCACCGCCAGCCTCATGGGCATGTGGCTCCCGTCTTTACGCAACCCCACGACCTCGCGGCCAGTGCCAATGATCTTGGCCGTGCCGGACGTTAGATAGTTATGCAGATAACCGTCGTGCGCCGACTGATAGGGCTCGGGCATCAACATTTTGATGTTCTTGCCCATGACTTCTTCCGCCGACCAGCCGAACAGGCGTTCCGCCGAGCGATTGAAGTCTTGGATGATGCCTTTAGTGTTGATGGTGATAATGCCGTCGACAGCCGTTTCCAGCGTGGCGCGCAAACGCGAACTGCCTTCATCGAGGCGGCGGTACAGCTCATGAGAGCGAATCAAACCGTTTACCGCCACCACCATGAGGGTCACGGTAATGGTGAACGACGACAATATCAGTGACGCGTACGTGGCATTCAGCATGAGCGCGCCCTGCGGCACACCGGCCTCGCCGATGAAGCGCACCGATATCATGCCGGTGTAATGCATGCTTGCCGTGGCGAGCCCGAGCACACAGCCGGCTACCAGGAATCGCGCCATACGGCTTAATTGGGTGCGCTGCAAGCCGAAGCGAACCCATAACGCAAGCGTAGCCAGCACCACCGCTACAACAATCGACAAGAAGAACGTGACCGCTTCATAACGCATTTCAAGCGGCGTCTGCATGGCAGCCATGCCGCTGTAATGCATCATGCCGATGCCGGCGCCGACCAGTACGCCGCTACCGATCAGTTGCCGGCCCGTGACTTCCGGCAAAGAGAGCATGCGCAAGGCCAACCACGAGGCCACACAGGCGGGCACCAACGAGAACAGCGTCAGGCCAGTGGAGTATGCCACCGGGGCGGGTAGCTCGAACGCCAGCATCCCGATGAAGTGTGTGGTCCAGATGCCTCCGCCTAACGCAATTGCACCGGTGAAGATGGCAATGTGGCGGTACAAGGCGTTTTCCGTGCTGCGCGCAATCTGTGCCGTCTGCAACGCCATGGTGGCGGAGAAAATCGACACGCATACCGAGAGCAGCACCAAACCGTAATGGTGGGCGCCATGCAGCACAAGGTGGTGCGGGGTAGCGGGGTCGAAGAAGAAACTGGAGAGGGCCATCGATGCCGGTACGAGCAAGGTGGTGAAGCCGGTGGAAGCCAGGAATCGTCACATATTGTACCGGTTCAGTACATTTTAAACCTCAAAGGTTGTCTGCGTTTCGGCCGCTGCGGAATGCTTTGAAGCATGCGCGAATACCCGACACGGCGCCAGGGTCGAACCGGTCACGACATCCTGGTATGGTTTGCCCCATACCCTTGGCAAAACACAACCATAACCAGAGGAACCTCCGCGATGAGCGCCACCCGCCAATTTCTTGAATCATTGAACCTCGAGCAACCCATCGTGCAGGCGCCCATGGCCGGTGTAGCCACCCCCGAATTAGCCGCAGCAGTGTCGAATGCCGGCGCACTGGGTTCGCTGGGTATCGGCACCAGCACGGCCGACCAAGCCCGACAAATGATCGAGAAAACGCGGGCGCTCACTTCGCGGCCGTTCAACGTGAACCTGTTCTGCCATACCCCCGCCCAGCGCGACGCCGAACGGGAAGCCGCCTGGCTTACGCATCTGGCCCCACTGTTCGAGCAGGTGGGCGCCCAAGCACCCACGACGCTCAACGAGATCTACGGCACATTCACCGACGACACCCAGATGTTCGAGATGCTGCTCGAACAACGGCCTAATGTAATCAGCTTCCACTTCGGGCTGCCGGCGCCAGAATGGCTCAAAGCCTTCAAGGACGCGGGCATTTACACGATCGCCACCGCCACATGCCTGCGCGAGGCAGCGATCATTGAAAAGGCCGGCATTGACGCCATCATTGCGCAAGGCATCGAGGCCGGCGGTCACCGAGGCATTTTTGACCCGGCAGGCAGCGACGAGCGTCTGAGTACAGCGGTTCTGGTTCGGCAATTGGTTCGCCACACCGCCCTGCCCATCATCGCCGCCGGCGGCATTATGGACGGCGAAAGCATTGTCGCCATGCAGCACCTGGGCGCCGCCGCCGCACAACTCGGCACTGCGTTCATCCTTTGCCCTGAAACCGCTGCCAACGCCGCCTACCGTGCCAACCTGAAGAGCGAACGAGCGCACAGCACACGACTCACTCCGGTGCTTTCAGGCCGCCCTGCCCGGGGCATGACCAATGCCTTCATCACCTTCGGCGACGCACCGGGAAGCCCGCCACCGGCCGACTACCCTGTTGCCTACGACGCCAACAAGCAGCTGAATGCCGCCGCGTCGAAGCTTGGCAACCACGACTTCGCGGCACAATGGGCGGGCCAGGGTGCGCCGTTGGCCCGCGAACTGCCCGCAGCTGACCTGGTTCGCGCTCTCGTGGCCGAAATGGCCGAGTGAGTAGGCCGGCGCCGGCCGTGTTGGCCGGCGCCCGGTCGCTGCAGCAGAATCAGACCGAGGGCGAAGCGGAAGTGGCGGGCTCGGGGTCAGGCATCGCCGAGAGCCCGCTGGTATCGACCACAGGGCGCTGAACCCTAAGATCAGACTCCACCAACGCCAACAGCTGCGTGGCGGTGGCGGCCGACAATGTCCAGCCCAAATGGCCGTGGCCGGTGTTGTAATACACGCCCGGCTGCTTACCACGCTGAACCCGAGGCATCATATCGGGCATCATGGGCCGCAATCCGGCCCACGGCACGACACGCGACGTATCCATCGTGAAGTTGGCACGAGTCCAACGAATCAGCGGGTCAATGCGGTCGGCACGAATATCGCGGTTTTCACCGTTGAACTCAGCGGTTCCGGCCACGCGGAACCTGTCTCTTCCCAGGCGCGACGTCACAATCTTGGCTTTCTCGTCGAGCAGACTCACCCACGGCGCGCCACGCACGCTGGCTTCGTCGTCGAGATGCACGGTAATGGAGTAGCCCTTCACGGGGTACACGTTCAGCCGATCGCCGGCCATTGCAGCCAACTTGCGGCTTCCTACCCCGCCGCACACCACCACGGCATCGAAGCCGAGCCGCTCCAACTCGCCTGTGGGCCGGTCTGTGGCGGCGTCGATGCGGTCAAGATCGAGCGCCACGTTGCCCCCGGGAAACTGCATGTCACGCACTTCACGGCCGTAAAGGAACCGCACGCCCTTACGCTCACACGCGTTGGCCAGCCCCCGCGTGAACTTGTGGATATCGCCAGTGGAGTCTGACGGCGTGTAATACCCGCCGAAATATTCGCCCTGCAGTGTGGGTTCGATCTGGTGAATCTCTTCCGGCGTCACGGCATAGCGCTCAAGCCCGCCGGCTTGCAGCAATGCGTTCGCGCGGGTGGCCACCTCGAAGCTGGCGCGGTCATGATAGAAATGCAGAATACCGCGCTTCTCGAGATTGAAATCGATGCCTTCCTGCTCGGCGATCTCAAACAAATGACGGCGCGCTTCGATGGCCAGTTGCGTGGTGGTAATGGTGTTGCTGCGATACTTCCGAATCGCCCACAAGAACTCGGCCAGCCACCCATACTTGTGCCACGAAGGCTTGGGGTTAAGCAGCAATGGCGCGTCTTTCTGGAACATCCAGCGCAGGCCTTTGACCAGCGTTGACGGCTGATTCCAAACCTCGGCGTTCGACGCCGACAGCTGCCCGCCGTTGGCAAATGAGGTTTCCATGGCGGCATACAGCCTGCGATCGACGACAGTGACGTCGTGGCCGGCCTGATTGAGGAAATAAGCGGTGGTGACGCCCGAGATGCCGGCGCCTAGAACAGCGATACGAGTCATGATACCGTCCAGAAAAAAGGGGCGATGGCCTGATGACCACCGCACCCCATCTGTCTCGGTACCTGAGAGCTTTGACCGCGTTAAGCGGGCCCCTTCGGTGGGCGCACTTTCTGCGCCTCTCTCCAGATTGTCTTGCCTGTGCAGTCCTGTTGCCTGAGAGTTTCCGGGGCGGTTGCTCCGTCGGCGCCGGCTC
>CAZPYF010000076.1:0-10317 GCA_964590015.1 uncultured Burkholderiaceae bacterium | reverse complement strand
CGTAGAACGGCCCGAGGCATGGCGATGCGCGCCACCGCTATAGTGCGTACAAACTCAAACTCGTCGACAGGCGGCACGTCTTGAAGCGGCGTGCCTTCCACCCGTACCAGGTTATTGATCGGCACCGATTCGGGGTAAGGATTCAAGTTGGCCAACTGCACAAGCAGCCCCGCGCGCTCGCGGCGCGATTCGCCCAGGCCCACGATACCGCCGCAACACACCTTGATACCGGCTTCGCGCACGGCCTCGAGCGTGTCGAGCCTATCTTGATAGGTGCGGGTCGTGATGATATTGTCGTAGAACTCCGGCGAGGTATCAAGATTATGGTTGTAGTAGTCGAGGCCGGCTTCCCGCAGGCGCTCCGCCTGGCCGTTCTTGAGCATCCCGAGCGTGACACAGGTTTCCATGCCCAACGCCTTCACCGCCGCCACCATCTCGATCACGTCGTCGAGCTGTCGCTCTGTAGGTGAACGCCATGCCGCGCCCATGCAAAACCGCTGCGCGCCTTGCTCGCGTGCGGCACGGGCGGCGCTGACAACGGTGTCGAGCGCGGCCAGCCGTGCTTCCTCAAGACCGGTATCGTGGTGGCGCGATTGCGGGCAATAGGCGCAGTCTTCGCTACAGGCCCCGGTTTTGATTGAGAGCAGTGTGGAAAGCTGCACTTCATTGGCATGATGATGAGCTCGGTGTACGGTCTGGGCCTGAAACAGCAAGTCAAGGAAAGGCAGCTCGAAGAGCTCGACGGCAGACGCCACCGTGAAGGCATCGGCATTCCGAGAGACGGCAGTCGCAAACATGATGAACCCCAGTAAAGCAAAGGCGCCATCGTACGGATCGGGATGCCAGTGAAGCAATCAAGCAGACACGCGGCACCGAAGCAAGTTCATCGATAAGATAGCAATAAGAAGCTAAATATCGCTAACTTCTCCTATCGCGCAAACAAACGCGCTCGCCATCATGTTTCCGCGGAACGTAACAATCTATCTCTCGGGCTTGCCGTGCATCACCATGATGGTCTGCTGCATCAGTGCGCATAAGGTCTCATTTCCATCGCGCACAGCAAAGACTTCAGCCTGGGTCACGATCAATGTCCGACCCGGGCGCACCACTTTGCCTCGCGCGACAAGCATTTCACCGTCGGCCGGCGCCATCAGATTCAGCTTGAACTCCACGCTCAGCACCGAGGCATCGTCAGGTGTCATGGTCATTGCCGCATAGCCGGCGGCGGAATCGGCAATCATGCCGACAACCCCACCATGCACAAAGCCGTGCTGCTGTTCGACGCCGTGCCAATGAGGCAAGTGAATCTCGACCAAGCCCTGCTGTACATCCGCCAAATGGGCTTGTATCAACGCCATGGCATTCTGGCGCCCAAAGCTCGCCCGAACCCGTTCGACAAAACCCAATTCTGAAACAGAACTCATAGTGCTCTTTATAAATGGTTAACGCTGATAGGCTTGCTGCACCGCTGTGTGCGTGGATGTGGGCACGAGCGCGTTCACATTCAACACGCCTGGCTCCGCGCCATCCCAGAAAGTGTAGTCGCTAGCCTGCGTGGGAATCGAGAACAGCACGTCGCCATGGCGGAACATTCCGAATGCACCTTCCGAATCGATGTCGTTGGGCGTCTGCATCCACACCTTGTTTGAGAACTGGAAATGTGCCGCCCCCAGTAGCTGACCCGCGTTGGCGGGGTTGCTCTGGTAGCGGACAACGGCTTGCAGCTGTTCGCGGATGATCTGTTCCGAGTTCGGCTGGTGCGCACGCGAGAAGCCGAGCTCCGTAAACAATATGGGAAGCTGGTACCGCTGGTAAGTCTTTTGCACCCAACCCTCGCTGACGCCTTCAACACCAAAGAGGTCTCGCGCGGGGTTGTACGAGTTGGGGCACAGCATGAGCCAGTCTTTATGGCTTGCCAGCCGTGGGTCGTTGACGAGCGCGTCGAAAGCATGCCAGGAAGATAGCAGGGGGGCCCGCTGAGTAAATGTCACGGGCGCGCCTACGCGAACGGTATTGCTATAGCCGGCCTGTTTTGCACGCTCGATAAATGCGGCCACGAGCCCCACGACGTTAGAGTAAAGCCGCCCGCCGTCGACATCATCGAGTTCGTTCGAGATAATGACTCCCGCAATAGCATTGTGCCAGTCGGTCTCTGTCGCATTACCAAAATTCCCGTGCTTCAGGAACTGCGTGATTTGTTGATCCCAAACTTGGGGCGCCTGCTGAGGCAGCCAATTACTGATCGGCACCACCACCTTGATGCCTAGAGAATGCGCATAGTCGAGGAACTGGCTATGGTCGTTGCGTGCATCCCAGTCGTACAGACGGATCAGATTGATGCCCATATCCGCCATGGTTTTAAGATCGTTGCGGCACAGCCCGGGGCAACCTTGAGACAGGTACGATTGCGTGCCCCAGAGCGCACCAAACTGTTTGCGCGCGACGTCGCTACCGAAATAGAGAAACGACGTGTTCGCGGTCGAGGGGTTATAGCCGGTGCCGAAGGCCTGGTAGCCGCTTCCCTTGCCGGGAATTGGGAACCGCGTGAACGCGCCAGAATCGATGAGCAGTACGACGTCCTTCAGTGGCTCAAAGGCGCCAAGGTGTTTATCTAGCAAGGTAGCGGTGTAGCGCAGTTCCTGAGCTGTTTCGTCGTGCACCGGATCGGTCAGTGTCACGAAATGGATTCTCATTTTTCCGGCCGGCGTCGTACCCACCAACGCCGCGTTGGGCGGCGCATCGGCAAACACGTGGGGCCATTGAACAAAGAAGCGGTGCAAGGGTTGGGCATCTGAATAGGTGCCCGGGGCGTTATCCACCCAGAACATCTCTTGCCCCACTCCGCTCATAGTGAGCTGCAGCGTGCCGTCGCTCGACGGCGTCAATGCGGCTTCGGCGGAATGCTGCACATATGAAGACACCTCTTCGTCGTCGTGGGCGTTGTTCAGTACATTGAGCGTAACGTTGGAAAAAGAGATCGAAGTGGGAAAAGGCCGATCGAGCGTGCTGTCGAGCACTCGTGCCTGAAAGCGCACGGTATTTGACGCCGCATCGTAGGCCGGTTCAGTGAGGGAGACGTACACACCGTCGATCTGAGTGCCGCCCTCGGCAATGAACTGTAGCGTTGCATTGGGTGGAGTATCGCCGTAAGCGGCCTGCCAGCCAGTACCGGTGTAGGTTCCGATTGGCACTTCACCGGATTCGCGATCAGGCCGGTCGGAATACCAAAGCGCCGCAGGATAAGGCTGGTTAAGAGTGAGGGTACCGTGCACCGCCTCGCCGGACGACCCGGCATGCGTAAATTGCCCGGAAGGCGCCGCGAGCATATGAATACGTGTCGATTCGGCGCTGCTTGCCCCACTTGCAGTGTTTGCGACACTGACGCGGCACGCTGCGTGCTTAAGCGCAAAAGTGCGCGACGTAGAGGGTTCGAACCTCTGACCCCAGGCTTAGAAGGCCTGTGCTCTATCCAACTGAGCTAACGTCGCATCGAGAACCCGGCATTTTAACGTCCGAACGTTAATCGGCAAACTGGCCCCTAAAGGGCTGTGCGCCGTAACAAACCGTAGTTAACCGCAGCAGCGCCAGTGTTACATTCGGCGCAACGTCAAAATTCCACCTTCTCATGAGCCTTTCAATGCCCGCCCTACCTCGCCTTGCGTCTCTCGCCACCACCCTATTACTCGCGTTTCCGGTGGCTGCAACGGCCGGCGTGTCGTATTCGTTAGACAAGAATCATGCTGCGGCAGGCGAAACCGTGCACGTGCAGGCGCTGGTTTTTAACGACACACCTGACCAGATGGATTGGCAGGCCCCGCCGACCATCGTATTGCAGTGGCGCAACGAGCGCGGCGAGGCCTTGCGCAGCATTGCTTACCTCGATAGCGGCACGCCCGCCGCAAGCATACCGGTGAACAACTTCGCTCGCTTCCAGTGGCGGGCCGTCGTACCTCAACAAGCTCAGGGCTTGCAGGCGGTCAACGTGGAAGGCGACGGCACCTTGCTCGCCCTCGACACCAGCCCCACAGAGAGGGGTCAGGTGGCGGCCGCACCGGCTCGCGGCCCCGTACTCGATGCAGGAAAAGGCTCAATTCAGGGTGTTGACCCGCTTGCTTCTGAGCATGCTGTGGCACAGGCCGGCGCCACCCACCAGGGCGGCCCGACACCGCTGACGTCATTGGGCTCGGGATCGTACCCCGGCTTCGAACGCTTCCGTAGCGCCATTTCACCTTACGAGCCAGTGTATTTCGACGTGGGCGGCGACGACAGTCGTACGGCACGTTTCCAGATCAGCCTGAAATATCGTCTGTTTACACCGCAGGATGCCCAGAATCCGCGTTGGGTCGACGGGCTCTACCTTGGCTACACGCAAACTTCGCTCTGGGACCTGCATTCCGACTCTAACCCGTTCATCGACACATCGTTCAAGCCGAGTTTGTTCTGGCGGCAAGACGCCGTATTCCGCCCGGAAAACAGCTCGTTCTTCCTGGGGCTGCAAAGCGGCGTCGAGCATGAGTCGAACGGCAAAAGCGGCGACGAGTCTCGCTCATTGAACTTCGTCTACGTGCAGCCCGAGTTCAACTACCGCTTCGGCCATGGCAGCACACTCACGTTCGCACCGCGTGTGAAGCAATATTTCGGTACGCGCGACAACTCCGACTACAAGGATTACGTCGGGCATGTCGACTGGAAAGTACGGTGGGCTCAAGATAACGGCCTGATACTGACCGGCCTGTACCGACGCGGTAAAGACAGCCGCGAAAGCACCCAGTTAGAGGCCGCCTGGCCGCTTAAGCGCACCTTCCTGAACATGAACGGCTACTTCCACGTTCAGTATTTCAAAGGCTATAACGAAACGCTATTGGGTTACGACCACAAGACAGGCTCGCAAATCCGGTTCGGTCTGGCGCTGGTGCCCTAAGGCTTCAAGCACGGGCGACGCACCCAGCGGGAAGCCCAGCGCGCCCGCCTAAAGCGTAAGGTACTGCCGGCGCAGACGCTCATCGTCGAGCAGTTCGTCCATTGCGCCGCTGTACCGAATCATTCCCTTTTCCAGCACGAAGGCACGTGTGGCGACTTGCCGGGCAAACGGCACGTTCTGTTCCGACAGCAAGATGCTGGTACCCCGCGCCTTGAGTGTTTGAATCATGCCCACCATTTGTTCGACCACAATAGGTGCGACGCCTTCCGATGGCTCGTCGAGCAACAATAGAAACGGGTTGCCCATCAACGTACGCGCAACAGTGAGCATCTGTTGCTCGCCGCCGCTCAACGTACCGGCGCGCCTGTCTTTCAAGGGTTTCAACGGTGGGAAGAGTTCGTAGAGGTCGGTGGCCCGCCAGTTCGCCGCCCGGCCCCCATCGGGCCAATCCCGCGCAGGCCGATCGCCCAGGGCGAGGTTCTCGTCAACCGTGAGATCGGTGAAAATGCGCCGGTCCTCGGGCACATAACCCACACCGCTTCGTGCCATTTCGAACGGGCGCCGTCGCGAGACATCATGGCCCATGAACCTGATTTCAGCCGTGCGTCGCTGCACTAACCCCATGATTGCTTTCAGTGTGGTCGACTTGCCCGCGCCATTGCGGCCCATGAGGGCCACGACCTCGCCACGCCCGACCTGCAGGCTGACGCCGTGCAGAATCTGGGCCGCTCCGTACCAGGCATCCATATCCCGCACGTCCAGCAGTGTATCGGCGGCCCGCAGGCCAACGGATACGGGGTGGCCCACTTCATGCCCCGGCATGGCCGTCTCCTGGTTGAGCATTGCGGCGCAGCGCGAGCCGGTCGGTGGCCGCGCCGGCAATGCCGTAGCCCAGACCCGCATTCGAGCCGAAGTACACCTCGCGCACTTTTGGATGCGCCCGTATGGCCGCTGAGTCGCCCTGAGCGATAACCCGGCCGCGTGCCAGCACAATGATTCGGTCAGCGTGCTCGAACACGACGTCCATGCTGTGCTCAGTAAAGAGCACCCCCATGTTGCGCGCCTTCACGATCTGCTTTACCAGCGCAACCAGCGCATTGCGCTCGCCCGGGCCCATGCCGGCCGTCGGCTCGTCCATTAACAGCAGGCGAGGTTCGCCCGCCAGACTCATGGCCAGCTCGAGCCGCTTGACGTCGCCATAGGCCAGATCGCTGCAGGGGTGATGGGCCAAATGCGCCATGCCCACCTGTTCCAATAGCGCCAGCGCGTGCTCGGGCTCGTGCGCGTCAGCCCGTGAAAAGAACGAGAAGACCCGCTTCTGATGAGCGATGCGCGCCATCTGAACATTCTGCAGTACGGTGAGTGAGGCGAAGGTGGCCGCGATCTGGAAGCTGCGGCCGACGCCGAGACGGGCCACCTTGTGCGATGCCATGCCCAGTATCTCGCGCCCTTCGAAACGCACGGAACCTGCAGTGGCGGCCAACTGACCGTTGATCATGTTGAAGGTGGTGGATTTGCCCGCACCATTCGGGCCGATTAGCGCCAAGAGTTCACCGGCGTGAACGTCGAAATCGATCGCGTCGACGGCCAGGTTTCCACCGAAGCGACGTGTCAAGCCACGCACGCGCAGCAAGGCTGAATGCGCGGCAAGCGGCTCTACGCGGGCGAGTTCGCTCACGTTCGCCTCCTGTACTGGTTCCAGCGTTCAACCTGCCCGGCGATACCTTGCGGAAACACCATCACGATCAGCAGGATCACGCCGCCGAACAGGGCGCCCCAATACTCCGTGATGCCCACGAAGAAATCGCGCATCGCCGTAAACGCAACGGCACCCACTACGGGCCCGGCAAGCAACTGTATACCGCCCATCAATACCATCACCAACGCGTCGACCGAGGTGCCGACCGTAAGCGTTTCAGGAGAAACGCCGCCCTTTGAAAATACGAACAGGCCGCCTGCCACGCCGGCGAGCACCCCGGCAATGCAAAAACCGACCAGGCGAACACGTTGAGCATCGATGCCCAATGCGTCGGCCCGCACCAAGGAATCACGCACCGCACGCAAAGCCATGCCATAGCGCGAGAACGCCACTCGGCGCACGAGCACGACCACCGTCAGCGCCACCGCCGCCACAACGTAATACCACCCGTCTGCGCCGAGCCATGCCTCGGGCCAGATTCCGATCATGCCATTCGAGCCGCCTGTGACGTCATCCCATTGGTACACCACCGACCACACGATCTGAGCGAATGCGAGCGTGAGCATGGCCAGATAGACGCCGGCGAGCCGCACACAAAACCAGCCGAACAGTAAGGCCGCCGCACCGGCCAGCACGGGGGCCGCGAGTAGCGAGGCCGCCATGCCCCATCCCAGACTCTTGAACGCCAACGCCACCCCATACGCGCCCAGACCGAAATAGGCGGCATGCCCAAACGACACCATACCGCCCAACCCCATCATGAAGTGCAGGCTCACGGCGAAGATCACCGCGATCAGCATGTCTTGCGCGATAACACTGGCATAAGGCAGCCACTCGCCCGCAGCAGGCAACAGAAGAACAATGGCTGCCACCGCCAGCGCAAGCGCGCGTAATCCTCGGCCGGCAGGCCGCAGCGGCGCGTCGGCCCCCGCGACGGCGCGCGCCATGGCCATGGGTTTGCCCAGCAGACCCCAGGGGCGGAAGATCAACACGATCGCCATGAACAGAAATTCGATCACGAGAGTGAGCTTCGGAAAGGCGATCTCAACGCCCAGGAACTGCACCACGCCCAATGCAATGCACAAGGCCTTGAGCTGGGCGATGATCAGTGCCGCCAGAAACGCCCCGGAGATCGACCCCATGCCGCCCACAACCACCACAACAAAGGCTTCGCCGATCACGGCCAGATCAAGGCCCAGGTTGGCCGGTTGACGCGGCAATTGCAGTGCGCCCGCCAGGCCGGCCAGGAACGCGCCCAACGCAAATACGCTGGTGAACAACCATACGGAGTTCACGCCCAGCGCACCGAGCATTTCCCGATCTTGCGTGGCGGCACGAATCTGGCGCCCCCAATGGCTACGATTCAGAAGCAGCCACAGCGCGGCCCACACCAATGGCCCAATAAGAATCAGCAGCAGATCGTACGTGGGCAGGTAGCGGCCCAGCACCTGTACGGAGCCTTCCAGCCCGGGCGCCAGCGGGCCCAAGAGGTCTTCGGGGCCCCAGATCCAGAGCGCCAGATCGTCGAACACCAGCACCAGCGCAAACGTGGCCAAAAGCTGGAACATTTCGGGTGCACGGTAGATCCGCCGCAGCAAGAGCAACTCAACGGCGGCGCCAAGCACTCCAATGATGAGCGCCGAGACCAGCACCGCGCCCCAGAAACCGGCCGGCGTGCCACCCCAGCTCTGCACCAGACTCCACGCGACATAAAGGCCCAGCATATAAAGCGAGCCGTGCGCGAAGTTCACGATGCGGCTCACACCGAAAATCAGCGAAAGGCCGACCGCCACCAGAAACAGCGACGAGGCTTCCGCCAGACCGTTAAGCGCTTGAACGACCAGCGTGGTGAACATCATGGCGCGGCCACCCCGCCGGCGGGCTGCACGGCACTATACCGCCCGGCCAGCCCCCTTGCGCAATGAGCCTTCATCGCGCTGACGCGGGGCGCCACTGTTCGACCAGTTCGTCGGGCGGCTGCACGGTGGCGCCGTCAACATAGCGAAAATCGGTCATGACGCCCTTGCCATCGCGCACGGCCAGCTTGCCCACATAGGCGCCCATGGTTGATTGGTGGTCTTGCGGGCGATAGGTGACTGGGCCAAACGGCGTCATGACTTCCAGACCGCGGAATGCCTTGATCATGGCTTCCGTATCGGTAGAGCCGGCCGCCCGCACACCTTCGGCGAGCGACACGATGGTGCTGTAGCCGATCACCGTGCCCAGACGCGGATAATCGTTGTAGCGCGCCTGGTAGGCTTCCAGGAAAGCCTGATGCTCCGGCGTGTCGATGGCGTACCAGGGATAGCCGGTGACTACCCATCCTTCGGGGGTTTCACGGCCGAGAGGGTCGAGATACTCGGGCTCGCCCGACAGCATGCTAACCACGGAAAGGTCGTCGAAGAAA
Source organism: uncultured Burkholderiaceae bacterium (assembly GCA_964590015.1). Taxonomy (GTDB): domain Bacteria; phylum Pseudomonadota; class Gammaproteobacteria; order Burkholderiales; family Burkholderiaceae_B; genus Yanghanlia. The sequence continues at coordinate 1,290 of CAZPYF010000076.1, read as the reverse complement.
CGCCGCTGATTGCCCGCACGCACGAACTTGGCCAGATCGGCGGCAAATAGCACATTGAAGAGCGCATCGGGCTTGGCATCCGACAGCGCCTGCACTACGTTTCCGGCATCCACGCGACCCAACGGCGTGGCTTGCTCGGCAACGAACTCCACATCGGGCTGCGCTTGTTTAAGCAGCGTCTTGAACGTTGCTACGGCCGACTGCCCGTACTCATAATTGGGATACACAATGGCCCAGCGCTTGCGATTCATCTTCACGGCGTCGGGAATCAGCATGGCCACCTGCATATAGGTGGAGTTGCGCAGGCGGAACGTGTAGCGATTGCCCTGCTCCCAGACGATTTTGTCGGTGAGGGGCTCGCTGGCCAGGAAGAACACCTTGCGATGACGCGCGTAATCGGCAACGGCCAAACCGATATTCGACAAAAAGGTGCCGGTAAGCAGATCGACCTTCTCGCGAGTGACGAGCTCTTCGGCCGCCCGCACCGCATCGCCCGGGTTCGAGTTGTCGTCGCGTATGACGAGCTCGAGCTTGCGACCATTGACGCCGCCGGCGGCATTGATCTGCTCGACGGCCAGCTCCATACCCATGCGGTACGGCCCAAGGAAGGCGGGCTGCGTCTTGTAGCTGTTCATTTCGCCGATACGGATCGTATCTTGGGCGTGGGCGCCCGCACCGGCAATGCCGGCAGCGCAGAGCAGCACAGAATATTGCGCCAGGCGTGAAGCAATCGACATGGTTGTCCCCGAAAGAAGCAGTGAGCGACCGCCGGAAAATTCCGCAGGAGCTGAAATTTCCGGCGCGAGCCTCTCTATAATGATTTTTTAATTCCGGATTTCATTGTAATGGAGCTATTGCTGGACCCAGGCGTTTGGGTCGGCCTGATGACCTTGGTGGTCCTAGAGATCGTCCTCGGGATCGACAACCTCATCTTTATTGCGATTCTGGCAGACAAGCTGCCTCCGCATCAGCGAGACAAAGCCCGGGTGCTTGGGCTGTTGCTCGCACTCATCATGCGGCTCGCGCTACTCTCGGTCATATCGTGGATGTTCCACCTCACCGCCCCCTTGTTCTACCTGGGCGAGATGGGGTTCTCGGGGCGCGATCTGATCCTTATTGTGGGTGGTTTCTTCCTGGTGTTCAAAGGCACCATGGAAATGCACGAACGGGTAGAAGGCCAGCGCCATGCGGTCTTGCAGTCGCCCGCGTACGCCAGCTTTGGCATCATCGTGACCCAGATCGTCGTGCTCGACGCGGTGTTCTCGCTCGACGCCGTGATCACCGCCGTGG
>CAZPYF010000075.1:0-10399 GCA_964590015.1 uncultured Burkholderiaceae bacterium | reverse complement strand
GTCTCGAGCGGCAGACCGGCCGCCAGCAGGCCGGCAAGCTGGCGCGTGACCGCGCCCAGCTCCGTGTCGCGGATCCGTGTGCCGGTGAGCAGCCCGCCTGCGCGGTTCCGTCCACCGGAAACGAGGCGTACTGACAACGGAAGCAAACCACGCGTGCGCAACAGTTGCCGGGCGTTGCGTTCGGTATCGGCGTCGATGAGCCCGCGTTCGATACGCCCGGCGGCATCTGCGGCTTCATATTGGTAACTGGGCATGGGCGGGTTCTTTCGCGTCAGGTGTCGTGCGTTACGCGGGCGAGCTCCTCTTGGGGCGTAATACCTTGCTCCACCCAGCGCTTGCCGTCTTCTTGCAAGCTACGCATGCCGTTGAGTTCGGCGGCACTGCGCAAAGCGTGCTCGCTGGTACCGGCATGAATAAGCTCACGCACGCTGTCATTAATACTGAACAGCTCATGGATGCCGGTGCGCCCCCGGTAGCCTGTGTGGCGGCACTCCGGGCACCCGGCCGGATTCCAACCGGCCGTACCATCATCGTGGCGTATCTTGCAGGCTTGGCAAAGCTTGCGGATCAGCCGTTGGGCCAGCACGCCTCGCAGCGTGGAAGCCAGAAGAAAGGGCTCGACGCCCATGTCGGTGAGCCGGGTAATGGCCGAAACGGCATCGTTGGTATGTAAGGTGGCCAACACCAGGTGCCCGGTCAGCGACGCCTGCACGGCGATCTGTGCCGTTTCCAGATCGCGGATTTCGCCGATCATGATGATGTCGGGGTCCTGACGCAAGATGGCCCGCAACGCGGTGGCGAAGTCGAGATCGATGCGCGCGTTCACCTGCGTCTGGCCAATGCCGGGCAGATCGTATTCGATGGGGTCTTCGACCGTCAGGATGTTGGTGGTGGCCGTATCGAGTCGACTCAGTGCGGCATAGAGGGTCGTGCTTTTGCCGCTACCGGTGGGGCCCGTGACCAGCACGATACCGTGGGGCCGGTGTATCAAGGCATCGAGCTGCACCATGACGTCGGGGGCCATGCCCAATCGCCCCAACTCCATGAAGCCCGCTTCTTTATCAAGCAAGCGCAGCACGGCCCGTTCGCCATGACCCGTCGGCAGGGTCGACACCCGTACATCGATCGCTCGGCCGCCCACTCGCAGGGCAATGCGCCCGTCTTGCGGCAGCCGCTTTTCGGCAATATCGAGGCTCGCCATGATTTTGATGCGCGATACCAGTGCGTTATGCAGCGCTCGCCGCGGGCTGACGATATCGCGCAGGACGCCGTCAACGCGGTAACGCACGACCGAATGCGTTTCAAAGGCCTCGAGGTGTATGTCGCTCGCGCCGTCGCGCGCCGCCTGCGTAAACAGCGCGTTGATCATGCGAATCACCGGGGCGTCGTCGTGCGATTCGAGCAGATCTTCGATTTCCGGAATTTCTTGCATCAGGCGATCAAGATCGATCTCGTTGGCCGCCGCATCCACCACGGCGGCGGCGTCGCCCGTCTCGGCGTAACCCGCTGCCAACAGCGTGTCGAGCTCTGCATCCGTGACCACCCGATGCGGCACGTCGCCGTGGAGACGACGGATCTCGGCCAACGCCCAGGCGGGGGTGCGCTCCGAAGTCGTGAGCATCACACCCGTGCTTCCCGTCTGAATCAAGGCACGATGCGTACGTGCCCAAGCGTAGGGAAGCCGCGCGTTCATAGCGATTCCGTGCCCGCCGGCAGGGGCGCAAGCTGCACAGGTTCCGCTTCGCGCAGGTCGAGCAAACCTGTTTCAGGGTCGCGGTCGAACGCGGGCAGAGGCGGCACCGTATCGCCCTTGGAGAGCCACGATGAAAGCGGTGGAAGGTTGGATTGCGCGGCGCGCATATAGTTGTAGCGGTCGAGTGTCACCCCGGCGCTGTCGCGGGCGTTGCGAACGATGTGAGGGCGCAGAAACACCATGAGATTCGTTTTCTCACGGCTGCTTCGGTCGTAGCGAAAGAGGTTGCCCAGAACGGGAATGTCGCCCAGAAACGGTACGGATTGACGGCTGTCGGAGATACGATCTTCCAACAGCCCCCCCAGCACGATGATCTGCCCGTCGTCGACCAGCACTTCGGTTTCCAGGGCCCGCTTGCGGGTTACCACACCCTTCATCGCGTCGGATAACACGGGGTCTATGGAGCTGACTTCCTGATACAGCGATAGCTTGACGGTGTTGCCTTCGGAAATTTGCGGGCGTAGCCGTAAGGAAAGGCCGACGTCTTCGCGGGAAATGGTCTGGAAGGGGTTGCTCGCACCGTCGCCGGACGTGGTGTATTGGCCGGTCACGAAGGGCAGCGTCTGCCCGACCATGATGCTGGCCTCTTCGTTGTCGAGGGTCATGAGGTTGGGTGTCGACAGGATATTGGCATTACCGCGCGACTCGAGCGCCCGGGCGAGTACGCTGAGGTTGATCACCTGGTTGCCCAGGATGTCGACGGTGCCTTTCACGACGCCCAGGCTCAGGCCTTGTGCCAGCGCGTCGATACCTGTCGCGCCCTCGTTCAGAGCAATGCCGCTGCCGCCCAAATTCGCTCCACCGATGAACGACGAGCCTCCGCTGGAAATATCGCCGCCGCCGAGCATCCACTGGATGCCGAACTCCGAACCATCGGTCGTGGTGACCTCGACAATCAGGCTCTCCACCAACACCTGGGCGCGCCGCTGATCGAGCTGGTCGATGATCTCGCGCAGGCTGCGGTAGAGCGGCGGGGGAGCGGAAATAATGAGGGTGTTGGTGGTGGGGTCAGCCTGTACGGTGGCGCCGCCCGCAGTGAACGAAAGGCCTTGTTGGTTGGGCCGTGCATCACTTTGCCCCCGGCCGTAACCGCCCATTGCGGCCGCCGGCGTGGTGCCGATCAACCCGCCCGGGCCGGTCGTGCCCGCGCCCGTGTTCAAGCCCGGGATATTGAAGCCGCCCATCTCATCCTGCCCGCCCGACAGCCCCGAGCCGCTCGATAAGCCGTCGTCAAACCCGCTTTGCGCACCTTGCGAACCCCCGCCGAGTGCGCCGCGCAGTACCTCGGCCAGCCGCGTCGCCTGCGCGTTACGCAGATAGACCACATGCAAATTGCCCGTTCCGGTTTCGGGGCGGTCGATGCGGCGAATCAGATCGCGAGCGAGCTGGAGTTTGTCGGGGCTGCCGGCGCGCAGCAGCACCGAATTGCTGCGCGGGTCGGCCACCACCACGACCTGCCCGCCGGGCTCGTTCGTGCCGCGCGTGTCGAGCAACTGGCCCGCGAGCGCAGCGACGTCGAGCGCCACGCCATAGCGTATCGGAACGACATCAGTGCTGAACGCGTCGGGCGTGTCGATATCGGCGATGACCTGGGCGAGGCGATCGAGGTTGTCGGCGTAGTCGGTGATGACGAGAGTATTGTTGCCGGCGTAGGCGTTGATGGTGTTGTTCGGGGCGATCATGGGCCGCAGTATCGGCACCAGGTTCGCCGCGTTCTCGTAGCGCAGTGGGAACACACGGGTCACCAGTTCACCGCCCGGGCTAGCCATGGCACCGGTGCCAACGCCCACGGGGCCGCCTTGCAGCTTGGCGTCGGCCTCCGGAACAACGCGGCTGACCCCGTCGACATCAACCACTGCGAAGCCTTGCATGCGCAGTGCGGCCAATAGCATGGAATACGCCGTGTCAGCGTCGACCGGCACTTCCGAAACCAGGGTCAACGGGCCGCGAACGCGAGGATCGACCACGAAGTTGCGCTCGGTGAAGGCGGCCAGCGCCCTTACGACGCCCTGTAGGTCGGCCTCAACGAAATTGAGTGTGGTGGTTGCTTCGCCGCTGCGCGGTGTCATGGAGCGTTCAGGCGTATCGCGCTGGGGATCCCGGCCGCCGCGCGTTGACAAGGGTGCAGGCGCCGCAACAGGCGGAACACGCTTCGTTGAGGTGCTTGGGGCGCCCTCGAGGCGCCAGCCCTGGCCGGTAGACGTATGCACCACCAGTTGCGAAGGCTCATCGCTTCGGGAGGGTGGGGTCGTGCAGGCGCTCAGACCGGCACACGCCAGTGCCAGTGCGGAAAAGCGTAGGTGTCGGTTCCACGGGCGGCCCTTTGAGGCTGCACTGCCTCGTCGGGCTTCGTGTCCGGTGTTTAAGCGGGCGGCTCGCAACGTGTTATTCATGGGTATACCGGTGAGTCGTGCGTTCGGTGGCTGCTAGCGGTGTCGCAGCAGCGTTTGGTTATTCTGCCTTGGCCCCAAGGCGCTCAATACGTCGAACAACGCGGCCTGAACAGCCGGCCCCGCCGTGGGGTCTGCCTGCGCGACGCCGTCAAAGCGCAGTGCGCCGCGCGATGTGAGTACACCGCTGCCACTGATTAACAATGGCCCGCGCTGGCTGCGTAGGTTGATGTCGAACGTGTCGTCGCTGCCCTGCTTCAGTGCAAGCGCGTAATGCCCGATAGGGCGTATGGGGGTCAGTGCCGATGCGGCATCATGCCATTCGGCGTTGAGCACGGGTGCGCCGGGTGGGCGGTCGGCGCCGCCCAGATACGTGGGTGGCCAAGTTAATGACAGCCTGCCTTCCGGGTCAATAGCGGCAATACGGGCGTCGAGCGCGGCCAGAGCCTGTGCCGGAAGGCTAAGGGTCTGTGCCGATACGCCCAAACCCCGGAACGAGGGCACGAGAACCAGCGGGCCTGACAGCCACGGGTGGGCGATGGTCATTTGCAGTGTCGTGCCCACCGACAAGCCCCAGCGCACAGGGTCGGGCAATGTGCGCCGGTTAGGGCCGGTGCCGACGGCCAGCGTGGCACTACCCGACCAGACCGTTCCGGAGGCGTCGACGATTGTGAGAGGGCCATGGGCGGGCACGACGCGCATGAGCCACCGGGCAGGTAACACCGCCAGCGCAGCAGAAATCGCGACGATCAGCAAACCCACGAAGAGGAATAGGCGGCTGCGAATCATGGGATGGCCTCCGTGGCCTGACGCAACACAATTCGCCCCGACACATGGCCCGGTCGATCTCGGCCGTCAATACGGCTGCGCGTGAATTCCACGCTGTCGACCGTGACGTGAAGCCGGTAGGGTAGGCCCGCCAACCAGTCCATCACGGCCGATGCCCCGGCATCTTCCATCACGACTTCCCAAGCGCGCGCAAATTCAGCGCTGCCTGGGGCCGACTTGACCTGGGTTGAAGAGGCTTCGAGCCCTGCACGACGCAAGTCATCAGCCAAGGCATCCGACAGCGCTGAAGGTTCGATCTCGCCGGGCTGGCTGCGCTGCAACGCCAGAGCGTCCAAAATCAAGGCGTCGACCTGTACCGCCTCAGCGCGAAGGCGCGGCAGCTGTTCAAGCGAACGCCGGATCGAGTCGATGGCCGGTTGCAGCGCAATCGACCAGGCCAGCCCTAGGGTCACCACCGTTGCCCCAATGCCCAGCAGCCTTCTTTCACGGGGTGTACGCGTGGCCCACCACACGCCGGCCTGCGCACGTGTGGCCCCGAACGGGCGCGCGCGATCGTTAGCCGGAGCGTGGGCGGAGGTGGTACGGCTCTGTCGATTCATCGGTGAACCTCGGAGCCCGGCGTATCCGCGCGCTGTATGTGCCAGGTATGCGCCGCGTCGTTGTCTTTCCTCAAGGCCAGATTCGAGGCTGCGGCGGCCGCATGCAGGGTGGTCTCGTCGGTGGGCGGGGAGTAACCGTCGGCCAGCACCAAAGTGAGCCGGTCTTCCTGATAGTGCAGAGCCGCCACATGGCCGGCTGCAAAACCGAGCACTTGTGCCGCAGCAAGGGCCAGGGGCATGAAGTCGTCCTGCCCCGACACACCCCTGGCACTGCGCAGCATGTCGCGTTGATTGCGGGCCTGTCGTAGTGGATCGATGACGGCGGAGATCGACGGGAAAGCGTCGCGTACTGCTTGTTCCGTACTGCGTTGCAGAGCCTCGACTTCGCTGCGCAGTTGCGCCGCATACAGGTTCAGCCCGGCGATCCAGAGCACGGCCGCAGCGGCGGCCCACCTCAACGGAGCGCGCCAACGCTGTGTGTGGCGGGCGGGTCGCCATTCGGGTCGAGCGAGCGACCATGGCGGCAAAGGCGCGAGCCAGCGGCCGTCGGCCGGTAAAGCCAGCGCGTCGTGAGGCCGTGCATCGCCGGCGGGCAACGCCAGTTCGAGCGGCACGATCGCGTCGAGTCTGATACCGGCCTCATGCAAGATTTGCCAGCCCCGCATCAACGCCGCTCGGCTCGCCCACACCGCATGAACTGTGCCATCGGGGTTTTGCGGGCCATGAGCGACACACACGTCGTCGAGCGTACCCAACACCATCGGTTCGATACGGCCCAACACGGCGGCATCGAGCCGCCGCGTAGGCACAGGCGGCAGATCAACGGTAGCCACCACGGCATCGCCCGGAGAAAGAACGGCTTGCGCGCGACCTCCGGGTGCCAGCGCGGCAAGCTGTACCGGCGTGTGCTCGCCGCTGCGCAGCACGCGGCCGTGGCGATCGACCAGCACAAACGCCATACGCGTATCGGCGCCAAGCTCGGCAAGAGGGGGGAGGGCGATGCGAAGATAAGGTTTCATGTCAGTCTTCGATCCAGCGTACGGCAGGCGGTGCATCGCCCGCCCGATGCAGCAATGCTTGCATGCTCGCCTGAGCGTGAGCGAGCGTGACCTGGCCTGTTACCTTGAACCACCGGCTGCGCACGTCGAGCGGCGCATCGACTGCATCGCGAGTGCCGGCAAGCCGGTTAAGGAAGTCGCCTCGGCTGTTGAACCATTGGCCACGGTCACGCTCCTGGGTCAAGCTACGCGCCTGGCCCAGACTCAAACCCGGTATTGCCGCGCTGAGCACTTCGGCCGGTGCGGTGTTCACATTGATGGGGGTACGTTCCGGAAGGAGCGTGAGATAGGTGGCCAGTGTGGCGAGTGCTTCGGGCGACATGCCTTCCACGCCTGATAGGTCTTGGGGTGTGCGCAACGCCGGTGCACTCGCGCCTTGCGGCCCGGCTTGAGCCGCCGCAACGCGGTGGGCGATGGCGCCGGCCAGCCCGGTCGGCGTATCAAGAGCGCCAAGCAGCTTTTCCAACGCGGCCACCTCGTCGCGCTGCACAACCCCGTCGACAGCCAGACGCGTGAGATTAAATTTGCCTTGCTCGTCTTCAATCATTCCCGAGAACCAGGCGGTGCGCCCGCTGGCGGGGTCACGTACCTCGAAGCCGCTGATTGGTTGTGCCCAGATGGCGCTACGTAAGGTGACGGCGTTATTGCGTGCGTCGGCGAACAAGAGAATTCGTGCCCAGTCGATCCCGCCTCGCAACAGCCATCGGGCCTGGGCCCGGTCGCGTTCGCCGACCAGCGTGTCGGCCAAGTAACTTTGTCGTTCGAGAATGGAGGCCGTGGCGACCGAAGCCGCGGCCACCACCAGCAGGGCGCCGATGATGGCCATGCCTTTTTGCCGGGTCGTGGAACGGTTCGCGAGCGTCATGGCAGAAGCACCACCTTGCGGTATGTTTCGCCGGCGCCTTCGTGGTGCCGTGCAATGGCGATCTCGAGACCAGTGGCGGCTGTACCGGTTCCTGCAACCGCGGTGTCAGACCAACCCTGGCCCGGTACCCAGGCGCGTACCGCAAAGCCATCGACGCGTTGCAGCATGGCTTCGTAAACGTTGGCTCGGGGAAGAGGAAGGCTGTTCGAGGGTGCCCCTGCTGCGCGTTCCAACGTATGACCTGAGAGGCGCCACACAACTTCCTGCGCGGCGCCGTGTTGTGCGCTACGGTGGATGGTTAATTGGGGCTTCGACCAATGAATACCCGGAAGCCGCAGCGTCCCGAGCTCCACTTCTACAGGCGCGGAAGAAGCGCGGGGAGTTTCTGTGGTGATCGATTGCGTGTCGGTGTCGGCATGCCGGCTAAGGTCGCTTTCCAGTTGGCCCAGTATGCGTATGAGTGCCAGCGTGTCGTCAGCACTGGCATTCAGCTGCTCGCTTGAGCGGGTGGTGACATCGAGCGCCCGCCACGACAAGATGCTGAGCACGGCCATCAAGGTCAGTGCGATCAGAACTTCGAGCAGGGTGAACCCCCGTTGACGGAGTAAGGCGTGAGTCATGGCAACGGTGTCAACAGGCCGGTAAGCTCGGCCAGAATCGGCCCTTGCGGCAGGCGTACACGCAAAGTGACTTGCCGCAGGTTGCCGTTCACGGTGTTCTGAATGACTTGTTCGCAGGCGAAGGGCAGACGCCCCTGCGGGCAGCGCTCCGTGCGCCGGCCCGGTGGCGGGAACGCCCGTAGAAGCCGCAGTTCCGCAAGCTGGTTCTCGGCCGCCAGCAGGGCAAGGCTGCGTTCCTGCATGGCTTGCGCACCATCGGCACCGACAGCAAGCGCCCGCATGCATGCGAGCAACGCCACGCTGGCGATAACCAACGCCACCAGGACCTCGATGAGAGTGAAACCGGCATGTGCGTGGGGTGGAGTCATGGCAGCACCCGATACTGCCCGTTACCGGCGCGTTGCAGCTGCACGGTGTTGAGCCCGTCGTTGAGTTCGACCTGGTGAGGCCCCGACACCCATTCATCGTGAAAGACAATGCTGGAAGAGGGTGCAGCACGCACGTGCACCGGCCGCTCGGGCGCCCAGCGGCGCGGGCGTAGCGGCCCAGACGCCCCGAAATCTTCTCGCGCCATGGCGGCGGCGGGTGTGGCAAGCCCCGCCGGGAGCAATGGGGGCCGGCGTGCTTGCACGAATCGGTAGCCCGCAGTGTCGTACTGCCAAACCACGGGCCGGCCGGTCTTGCGCGCGTGGGCCTGCGCCAGCGGGAAAAGCTGCGCAAGGCGATGGGCGTCGTCGCTTAAGCTGCGCGAGTCGCGGGCGGCGCCCATACCCAGGCCCACCGTGCCGGTGACGATGCCGATAATGGCCAGTACAACCAACACTTCAAGTAGCGAGAATCCCCTTTGCGAACGCCACGGTGTCGGCTGAGTGGAGGGGCTACTGGGCCCAGGAACCGATGTCTGCATCGATACCTTCGCCTCCTGCCCGCCCGTCGGCGCCAAAAGAGAACACGTCGATCTCGCCATGCACACCTGGGTTCAGATACTGGTAGGGCATGCCCCAGGGGTCGTTGGGCAGCTGGTCGAGATACGAACGGCCCTTGGTACCCTGTGACTGCGGCTCGCCCATGAGCGCAGGCAGGCCCTGCTCGGCGGTGGGGTAGCGGCCGTTGTCGAGCCGATACAGCTTGAGCGCCTGCATCAGTGCCCCGATATCCTGGCGTGCCGCCACGGCGCGCGCCTGATCGGGGCGATCCATGAGATTCGGCACGATAAGCGCCGCCATGATGCCCACGATCACGACGACGACCATGACCTCAATAAGCGTAAAGCCAAGCTGGCGGCGGGAAGACGTTGGGGGGCGCGGCGCAGGGCGCCGGCTGCTTGCGGGCAAGGAGCAGGGGGATTTCATGGCGTAGCGGGTGTTACGGATACTGCATGATGACATCGTAGGCAACACGAGCAATACACATTTATACTGATTTTCACGAAAGTTGAAGTATCACGCATTTTCCGTTACCCATTCGGGGCCTGCCCATGTCGGCTTTGCCAGCTCGTCCGCACGTTGATGCGCCCGCACTTGTAAAAGGCGTGGCCATGGTTGCTATTGCTATCGGCGTAGGTGTCTGGGGCGCGCTGCTACTTGCGCCGGCCCCCGGTAAGCTGCCTCCCGCCGTCGACACGGGTGCCACACCCTTGCACAATACGGCGCCGGTGGCCCTATGGTTTGGGGGCGCGGCATTGCGTGTACGGGTTGCCGCCGTGGGCATCATTGCCGCCGACCAGGGGAAGGGGGCCGCGCTGCTGTCCATCGACGGCGCGCCTGCGCGAGCCTATCGAGTGGGCCAGCCGCTCGCGCCCGGGGTCACTTTGCATGCGGTCGGGCCGGCTGCGGTGTTCATCGATCAAGACGGCACGGTCGAAGAAGTCGCGCTGCCGGCGAGCGCGGGCGCCCCGATACGCGGCTTCATTCCTGTTTCTGAAACGCCTGCTCCCAAACCCTGATGTGGATTCCCTGGAATATCGGCCAAGCCGGCGCCATGTTGGCGGCCGTGGTGTTTGCGTATGGGCTGGCGGCCATGTTGGGCCGTGTGGCGCACGTGCTACCGCAACGGTTATTGCTTTCGGACGCACCCCGCCTGCCGCCCCGGCGGCGCGCTCGCTACGTCGTTTTGCCCGTACTGACTTCCGCCTTTGCCGCAGTCGTGGTGTGGGCATTTGGCGCCACGCCGGCCGCCCTCGCGGCTATTGTGTTCATTGCGATGCTGATTGCGCTGGCATGGATCGACGCCGAAACCGGCCTCTTGCCCGACCTGCTTACGCAGCCGTTGCTTTGGTTGGGCTTGCTGGTAAACCTAAACCCTACCTTTACTTCGTTGCCCGAT
>CAZPYF010000074.1:0-10490 GCA_964590015.1 uncultured Burkholderiaceae bacterium | reverse complement strand
AAGCGCAGCTCGACCGCGTGGGCTGTTTCCAGTATTCCCCGGTGGAAGGCGCGCGAGCCAATGAGCTGCCCGACTCCGTTCCTGACGAGGTGAAGCAGGAACGGTGGGATCGCTTCATGGCGCACCAACAGGCGATTTCCACATCGCGCCTGGCGCAGAAAGTGGGGCGGGAAATCGACGTGCTGATCGACGAAATCGACGAAGACGGGCCCATCGGCCGCTCCAGCGCCGATGCCCCAGAGATCGATGGAAACGTGTTCGTCAGCACCGATCACACGCTGCAACCCGGCGACATGATCCGCGCGCGCGTGACCGATTCCGACGAGTACGATTTGTACGCAGAACAGATCGCTTGATCGAAACAGAAGAAAGGCGACCGAGCGAAAAAACGGTCGTGTTCATAGTTCATACGACGAACGGTTCGCTCGGTTGAAACATCGGGCGGGCCGCTCGACCGAACTCGAACGCGCCATCAAGGTCGGGAAGCGTCCACGGTGATCAGAACGCCCAGCGCAAATCGGCCCAGGCGGCATGGCTGCGTACACCGCTGCCATAAAGCCCCGAATATCGGGCCGACACTCGAAGGTTGCGAATGGGTGCTGCGCTGACGCCCACTCCTAACGCGAAAGCGTTGCGGGCCAAGGGCAGACCCTGTGACGTGAAGGCACGGCTGGGCGGCGCCGCAGCGTAGCCCGGCCCGAAGCGCTGAGTGCTTTCCACGTAAGGGCTGCCCAGCACGCGCCGCCACGCTACTTCCGCGTCGATATCAAGCGGCCAGGCGCCGCCGTGATGGTAATGCAGGCGCCATCCCAACATCGTCTCGTTCATCGTGCTCGAGGCAGACTCCACCGCATGCGCGCCCAGCCCGCCCGACTCATCGAAGGCGGGCATCTTCAAGTGCACCCAGGCATGACGCAGGAAGGGCCCCATGCTGCGCGCCAGGGGCGCCACTTCCACCACGGCTTGGAAGCTACGCCCCGTGTAAGACGCGCCCAGTACAGTGCCCAAGGCGCGGGCCGATGGATGGCGACGGCTATCGATGCGATGCCATGCATGCAGCAGGGCAGCCGTAAGACGCATGTTGCTCCAACGCCCGTGCGCAGCAAGGCCGGCATGCACCGTATCAATATCGGCTCTGGCCTCATTCGCATCACGCTTCATCTGCGTCTGCTGAGCGGCAAAGACGGCACCCAAACGCCAGCGCTCACCGGCCGGCACATCCGACCCCAACACTAGACCGCGGCTGTCGTGGCGATCGCCGGCCACATCGCCCACCGACGAGCGTTTCCCCATGGCGGCATAGGAATGCGCCCACGTGCGGCGTCGCACCGTGCTCACGGGCGTATCATGATCAGCCATCCCGGCAAGTACGGCCTCGCGTACATAGCGGCTGTCTTCCAGCAGAAAGCTGCGCACCGACGCATGCCAACTGCCTGACAGCTCTCGAAGCGCCGTACGTGCATCGTCGCGGCTCATGCCCAACACGGCTTGTTGCAGCGGGATGGTGGCGACGGTATCCGTGTCGGCGGGCAGGATATTTATTGGTGCCTTGTCAGGGCCGCCAGCATCGGGCGCGTCAGGCGTTTCGGGATCGGGCGTTTCGCGGTCAGGCATTTCGGGGTCGCGGTCGGGGTCGGGCGGCTCGGTGCCATCCGGATCGTCGCCCGGTGGGTCGCTGGGAGCTGGGCCGTCCGGATCGTTGCCCGCTGGGTCGCTGGGGCCGGGCGCTTCCGGCAAGGGCCCAGGCGGGTCATTGGGCCCTGGCGCTTCAGGAGAGGGTGTCGTAGGTGGGCCGCCTGGATCGGGCAGCGGCGGTTCCGTCGGGTCCGTCGGTTCGGGCGAATCCGGTGGGTCGATAACATCGCCCACGTCTTTATCGCCGGGGGTGTCGCTCACATCGCCCACGCCCAGATCATTGCGGCTCAACGACAGATAGACGTTATTCGCGTCGTACTCGAGTGCGGGTGTCAGAAATGCCAAATTCGCATCCGCGCCGGCGAAGGTCGTGCCGCCCAAGCCATCTGTCGTGGCGAGAATGCGGTAGCGCGATTCGGGCGCCCATTCCCCCGCTGCCGCTTCGGCCCACACGCGGCCATCCAGCGTGGCAGCACCTCCCACATTCAACAGGTCAGCCGCACCGTCGGGGTAGGCGTTCACATGAAACAGGCTTCCTGGCTCAAAGCTAATGTCTCGCCACGATTCAAGCTTGGCCGCCGCATACCGGCCACCTGGCGCGACCATTCCACCGGAACGCACCCGCATGCCGGCCATCGCGCCGCGCCCTTCCAGCCGGGCGCCGGCGTCGACATTAACCAGACCCGTGACCCCGCCGTCGACGATCAGCGCGCCCTCACCGACCCAGAAGGTGGAATGGCTCTGCACAGTGCGTGCAATTCTTAAGCTGCCTTCGCCGGTCTTGCGCACCGGTCCCAGTACATTGGCGTCATGCCGTAGCGCGGCGGTACCTGACTCCACGCGCCACTGCGCTTCGTTCTCCACTCCGGGAAGGGGCACATCACCGGCGCGCGAAGCCATCACCTGAAGCATATTGAACAGCTGCGTATCGGCCGCCAGCTCCAGCACCGTGCCCTGATATTGCTCGAAGCTGTAGGCCGACGAACCTAAAGGCGAGGCGCCGGATACCTTCAGAACGCCTTCTCGCAGAACCGTATTGCCGGTGTAGGTGTTCGAGCCATTCAGCTCCAGCGCACCCAGGCCCCGCTTTTCCAGGCGGGCGTCCATTGGCCCGGTTTGCGACGACATCGATCCATTGAGCGTGAAGTGGCTACCCGCGCCCACCAGGATTTCCGCCTGCCCCGTCAATACGAACTCGCGCTCGGTGGAGAAGGAGTGATGCACAGCCAGCGGCTGACCCGCAAAAACGAATGGCGTGGTGTCTTGGAACGCTTGCGCATCATCGGCGTTCGCAATAACCACCGGCTCGGATGCCGGCGCGGCGTGAACCGGTGCGAGGCCCACCGCTGCGGCATAGAAGGCCGCGATGCCTTTCCACATTGGAAACGCGCCCGCCTTCGACGGTACCGGGCCGGCCTTGCCCTCCTTCAACAGCGACCTCCATGCGGCAAACTTCTTCATGTTGCCTCCCAAATGGGTTGAGGAATCTCACAGCAGACAGATTGGTCTACCGCGCTGAGTATGAAGAAGCCGGCGATGCCGTAGTACCCGAAAGGGATATTTTTGTCCTATAGCAAAATGTTAGCAAACGTTTCCAAACCGAATCACAGTGTGCATGACTTTGCAATCCAGGGGTACGCTCATGGCAGCCAGAAATCATGGTGTCATAATGACCGTCGCATTTTCATGGAGCCCCGATGAACACACTCGCGCCAGACTACTTTGCAGACGCCGCTGAACTGTTGGTACGGGAACGCCGTGCCTCGGTGGCGCTTCTGCAACGGCAGTTCCGCCTGGGCCATTCCAGTGCGTGGCTGCTGATGAAACGGCTGGCCGACGCGGGCGTGGTCGAAGACCCAAACCCCAAAGGGCGCTACCGGGTGGCGTATCGGCTGATTCCTTATCAGCTGCCGCAACCGCCGGCGGCCGCCGTGCAAGCCCGCATCTTGCACGACCTGGCGCTGTACCTCATGGAGTACCACGGCCGTGAAGACGAGGCGTGCATTGCCTTGCTCACCGGTTCGCACTCTGCCAACCGATTAATGCTGCACGGCATCGTGCGCGATGTGCTGGCTGATCGCCCGTCGAATCCGCTGCTCTCTACGGTTCTGGCACTCGCCGCGCTGCCTCAGATCGGGCAGCACTTCCCGACCGACGAGGTGTTCGAAGCTCTAGGCGAAGCGGTGGCCGGCTCCGTGGCCGATCTCGAACGTGATGAGAACCCAGCTCTGATCCTGCACGCCGCCCTTTTGCATGCCATGCGCTACTTGCAGCGCTGCATTCTGGCCGGCACGCAGCCCGCGCCCGACGCCATCCACACCTTCGTACACGGCGCGCTTGCGCACGGCGGGCGCGTGGCAGAAAGCGGGGATATTCAGATAGACGGGGAACAGGCGGGCGAGGCCATTCAGCGCAAGGCTTCAGAGATGCTGCGTCATGGCATACCGCTCGACGAAGTGGCCAACTGGGTCGAGCCGTTTGTGCGAGTGAGTTGAGCGTAGATGCTTAACGCGGCTGAGGGCCGGCTGCCACGCGAGGCGATGCATCGCCTTGCGGCACCAAAGGCATCGAGGCTTGCAGTACGTCGATAGGCTGCGATTTGAAGTACTGCGCGTTGATCGAGTCGATGACCGAAGAGTCGAGCCCGCCGGCGGCTGCGGCAAGCATGAGCCGCGCCTGTACGAACTCAAGCCGGGCCTGGGTCAGTTCAAGCTGTGCGCGATACACCTGATCTTGCGCGTCGAGAATATCGACCACACTGCGCGTGCCCGCCTCGTAGCCACGCTCCACCGCAAACAAAGCGTCGGCGGTGGACTTCACGGCCACTTCCAGCGCACGAATGCGTTCAATGCCGCTGACCACGGCCTGATACTGCCGCGTAACCTCCACCGCAATACGCTCACGGGTGGCCGCCAGCTCGGAGCCGGCGCGATCACGGTTATGGCGGGCTTGGTCGACCTGAGCGCTGGTGAGGCCACCCGAGAAGATCGGCAGGCTGACCTGAACACCAAACGAGGTAGTGGCGCTGTCTTGATTGCGTGTGGAAATGGTTTCGCGTTCGACCACGCGCCGCGCCGCCACGATATCGACCGAGGGCAGATGGCCACCGAAATTGCGATCGATTTCGCGCTCGGCCACGCGGAGGCCTTCTTCGCCCGTGCGGATTTCGGCGTTAGCCCTCATGGCCATCGACATCCAGTCAGACAATGCGGGCGGGTTCAGCGGCTGCGGCATGAACTTCGGGTCGAGCGCAGCGAGGCTGAGGGGCGCCGTACCCACCATTTCCTGCAACTCGCGGCGTGCCACCACCAGCGCGTCCTTGCGCTGGATGAGCTCTGCACGAGACAGATCGCGGCGGGAACTGGTTTCCCGCACATCGGTAATGGTGCCTTCACCCGCGTCGAAACGGCGCTGCGCCGCCACGATGTGCTTGTCGTTGGCTTCCAGATTATTGCGCGCCAGCACCACGTTTTCGTAGGCCAGCAGCGTTTGGAAATAGCGGTTGATCAGCCGTTCCGACGTGTCGTCGGCACGCGTATCAAAAACGGCCAGGCTGTAGTCGGCGCGCGCATGCCCCTGGCGGTATTCCGCAATACGGCTCCAGTTAAACAGCGTTTGCGTGGCCCGAAGCTCGTTGGTCTTCGACATGTAGTCGAGGTCTTCCGTTACCACACGGCCGCCGGCCGTGGGCGAGTCGAGCGTGCCGTCGATGCGGGTGCGCCCCAGCGAGGCATTCACCTGCGGCAGCAACCCCGCACGGCCCATGGCACGATTCGTTTGCCCGGCTTCGCGCTCACTGATCGCCGCCTGATACGTGGGGTCGTTCAGCAGCGTGGCGCGCCACGCGGTCGACAAGTCGAAGTGCCCCGGCGCCGTGTCAGGCGCCTGCGCATGGGCCGGCATCGGCAGCAACACCGCGCTCAGAATCATGCACAGTAAAGGGGCACGCAACATGGCTTATCGTTCCTTGAATGATCGGTCGAGCCGTTCGAGGAAGGGCTTGAGCAGATAATTCATCATCGTACGCTCTCCGAGGCGAATCAGCACGGCCGCCGGCATACCCGCACGAATCATCTCGTGCTTGAGCATCTCGGCCCCTTCCGGCGTGACTTCCACCTGAGCCAGGTAGTACGGCATGTTGGTGGCTTCGTCGATGAGGCGGTCGGCCGACAGCGTAAGCACCTTGCCCGGAATATTGGGAATCGTGCGCTGGTTCAGTGCCGGGAACATGATGTCGACATCCAACCCCGGCGACACCCGGTCGATCGATTGTACCGGCACACGCGCCTGCACCAAGTAGGTGGCGTCGGTGGGCACGATTTCCATCAGCAGCGTACCCGGGCCGATGACACCGCCCACGGTATGCACGCTCAAATTCTGTACGAGCCCATCGATCGGTGCGCGGACCTCGGTTTCGCGTACGGTGTAGTCAATAGACATTAGCCGGTCAGCCAGCGCCGACGCTTCTTTCTGCGTCTCGCTGAGCATCGACTGCACTTCCTTCTGATAGTCTTGGTCGCGCTGCAGAATGCGCAGCTTCAGTTCGGCAATCTGATTGCGCGTACGGCCCGCTTCCACCACGTCGTTCGACAAGACGGCCTGCAATTGCGCGGCATCGCGTTCCAGTTCGAACATGCGGTTGCGCGGCAGGTAGCCTTCCTTCGCCAGTTCGCGCACGCCACGCAGCTCGCGGTTGATGTAGGCGATCTGCGACTTGCGATTCTTCTGAACCTGCTCTAGGCCTTCAAGCTGCTGCTGCGCACCGGCGAGGTTTTCGCGCAGAATCGCGATCTCGCCCTTCAGCGCTTCGCGCCGGGTCTGGAAGAGCCGTTCCTGCGAGGCCACCGCCGAGATATAGCGCGGGTCGTCTTTGAAACGCTCAGCCACCTCGGGGTTGAACTCGACCTTTTCAAGATTCTCGCGCTCGGCAAGCAGGCGGTCTTCGGTGGTTTTGGCAATGATGTACTGAGCGCTCACCACGCCTTGTTCGGCCAGCGCCCGCGTGCGATTCAGGCGAATCAAAACCTGGCCGGCCTCGACCAAGTCGCCTTCCTTCACCAGAAGCTCTTCAACCGTACCGCCTTCCAGATGCTGCACGCTCTTGCGGTTACCGGCCACCTGTACGGTGGCGTCTGCGGTAACGCCTTCATCAAGCGGCGCAAAACCGGCCCACGCGGCAAAGCCGCCGAAGCCCACCAGAAGCACGATCAGCCCCCAGCGTAGCGGGCCCCCGAAGTTCGTATCAACGCGCCCGCCCGGCAGCTCGATCGAACGATCATCGCTCGCTGCCGTGCCCTTCTGTTTTCTGCTGAACCAACCCATGTCAACCCTGACCCTTGGCGGCAATCTGTAAAGGCGCAGGCGAGGCGCCAACCTCTTGTGCACCGGTTCTGGCCTTCGCGGCCTGAAGTTGCTGCTGACGCAAGGCCTTCAGCACGTCGTCGCGCGGGCCATACATGGTCATCAGGCCGTCGCGCAGCACCAGCAGCTTGTCGACCGAATTCAGCACGTTCATGCGGTGGGTGATCAGAATCACCGTGGCGCCGCGCTGTTTGAGGTCTTTGATGGTTTCCACCAACGCCGCTTCGCCCACATCGTCGAGATTGGAATTGGGCTCATCGAGCACCACCAGACGCGGGTTGTCGTAAATGGCGCGAGCCAGTGCGACCCGTTGCTTCTGACCGCCCGACAGCGACGCGCCGTCGACGCCCAAACGGGTGTCGTAGCCCTGCGGCAGGTGCAGAATCATCTCGTGCACCCCGGCGCGCTTGGCGGCGTCAATAACCTTCATGGAATCGGGCTCGGCAAACCGTGCAATGTTTTCGGCAATCGAGCCTTCGAAAAGTTCGATATCTTGCGGCAGATAGCCCACGTGCGGGCCCAACTCGTCTTTATTCCACTGGAAGATATCAGCGCCGTCGAGCCGCACGGTACCCGCCCGCGCCTGCCACACCCCCACCAGCAAGCGTGCCAGTGTGGATTTACCGGAAGCCGACGGGCCAATGACCCCCACGGTTTCGCCCGGGGCGATATTGAAGCTCAGACCTTTGAGAATGGTGGTTTGCATGCCGGGGGCGGATGCATACACATTTTCCAATTCGAGCGCGCCGTTCGGAGCCGGCAAGCTAAGCGTTTCACCGCGCGGAGGCGCCGATTGCAGCATCTCGTCGAGCCGCTGATAGGCACTGCGCGTGGAAATCGACTGCTTCCAGGTGTTGATCGCCATTTCCACCGGCTGCAGGGCCTTGCCCATCAGAATGGAACACACGATCATCATGCCGGCCGTGATGGTGCCGTCGATAACGAGCAAGGCGCCGGCACCCAGGATCAACGACTGCAGCGAGATGCGCACAAAGCGCGACACCGTGCTGATGCGTGCGTTCCGGTCGGACGCAAGCGTTTGCAGGCCCAGCACACGCTCGTGCTGGTTGAACCAACGACCGCGCAGGCCCGGCAACATGCCCATGGCTTCGATAACTTCAGCATTACGCAGGTGGTTATTGGCGAACGCCGCCGCAGCAATCGACGCCTGGTTGGCTTCGGCCAACGGCTTCTGCGTGGAGAGGTTCGTGATCCAGGCCAAGACAAACAGAATGATCGAGCCGCCCAGGGTAATAAAGCCCAGGAGCGGATGCACCATGAAGGTCACACCGATGTAGATCGGGGTCCAGGGTGCATCGAAAAAGGCAAACAGCGCGTTGCCCGTAAGGAACTGGCGCAGGTTGGTAAGGTCGTGAATGGCCTGAGAAGGATTTCCCCCCAGCTTGCGCAGATTGCGCTCGAACGCAGCGGTGAACACACGCTCGTTCAACAGCATGTCGAAGCGATTGCCCACGCGAATCAGCACCGACGAGCGCGCGAATTCAAGCATGCCCGACAGCCCATACAGCCCCAGCACCAGCAGCGCAAGCATGAGCAGCGTGGTTTCGCTATTGCTGGCCAGCACGCGGTCGTACACCTGGAGCATGTAGAGCGCCGGGCCCAGACCGATAAGATTAATGACGCAACTGAATGCGGCGAGGCTATAGAACGTCTTGCGAAAACGATATAGGGCCTCGCCCAGCTCGGTGCGGCGGGTTGGCTTCATGTTGAACCTGCGAACAGGGTATGGCGAGCGCCATACCGTAATGAAAAAAGGCCGATTTCCTAAAAAAGCCTTTTACTATATCACGCTGCAACACGCTTTAAACGGCAGCACGGGCCGGCGCTGTAAGTCGCGACAGCCCGATTCGCCGCCCTGCCGAGCCCGTGTGACGCCCCGTAATGGTGCATCGCTCAACTGAAGCGGATATTGCCGTCTTCGTGCAGGAATTCCAGATCGAGATCGCCCGTTTCTGGTTCCAGCAGAGCTTCCGCTGCCGCGTGTTCGCCCGCCAGCTTGCCCAGCGTGGGCAGATGCTGCATGGAAAGCAGCTGGCAATACACCAGCGGCAGTGCCCCGCCCTGGCGCAGCGCCTCGAACGCTTCGGCGGGCAGCGCATTCAGTGCCGCCTCATCGACGCGGAAGAGACCTTGAACCTTCTGCTCACCGCTTTCTGTCTTCAACTGCACATTCCACGGCTGAATGAGCTCGTGCTCAGCCAGCAACGCGCACAGACGCCCGGTGAGCTGGCCGTTGGCGGTGACCTGATCTAGAAAATTAAGCACGTCTTGAACGGCCTTGGCGGGCTTCCCTTCCTCGTCGAAAAAGGCTTCCCCCTCTGCCTGGGCGCCCTGTACCTCGGAGACCAGCCCGCTGTCTTCGCGTACGCACAACACGCGCTTGCCCTCTTCCGTATTCGCCAGCACAAAGGGGTAGCTGCGGTAGGCGGCGGGCACGTAGGGGCCGAGCCAGCGCCCGTCGGGCGCCACGAAAAGGTTCTTGCCCGCGCGCAGCCCCTGTACCGCCACCAGCTGAAAGCTGCCTTCCGTCTGCACGAAACCGATAGGCAGTGCGAGGCAGGCGCGCGGCAGTTCCTGCGCCACCAGCGGCGCCACGGCGTCGTTACCGGCGAAGGCATACGACGTGTAGCGCTTCCAGCGTTTGTTGGCGTGGTGTTCCCGGGAAATAACTGTGAGTTGGGCCATGAAAATCCTGTGCTGCGGCCGAACGGCCACAGGCGTGTGGTTCAGTGTATGCAACGCGCTATTGTAGCGCCCGCCCTTGCCGCAGACTTAGTGCAGCAGGCCCAGCGTGGTGGCCGGCGCATCTGGCGGGCTCTCGAGCCACGGTAGGTTCAAGGGCAGATGCCAGTCGGCTTCTTGCGCCTTGTCGATAATGAGCTGTATGAGCTGATGCACATTCTCGACCTGAAGCGGAATCGCGAACAGTGGCTCGCGATCGCAGGGCTCGGTCATGGCCGACGGCATGGGCAACCCGGTGAATGCCATGATGAGCTGCCCGTCTTTGCGCTGCATGGTGAGCGACGTGGCCAGATAGATGGCGCCTTCCAGCTTGCCGGGTTTCTTGGCTTCCGTGGTGGTTTTTTTCTGCTCGTTGGCCGCGCTGTCTTCCGACACGGTGGTGTCTGCGGTGTCTACAGACTTTTCGCCCCGGCCCGACTCAAGTGCCGTCTGGTGCGCCATCTGCAGCACTTCCTGCCAATACTGAGCGGGGGTTTTATCGAGGCCACTGAGCTCGGGCAGATTGCCCAGCAGCTGCGCCAGCACGATGATCGTCATGCGGCGGGTCACCAACACATTCACCGGGTCGCGGTTTACGCGACGGCTACGCAATACAAGGCGGTCTTCGTAGGCGCTGAACACAATGTTCAGGCTGGTGCTGAGCGGAAAGGTGGCTTCCTGCTCCTGCGTGGCGGCAGGAGGCGACGGCGTGAAATCGGCTTCAATCGACATACGGGTTCCCTGAAGGGTGT
>CAZPYF010000073.1:0-10600 GCA_964590015.1 uncultured Burkholderiaceae bacterium | reverse complement strand
CGTTGTCTCCTTTTGGTATGTGTTGGCGATGCTGGGTCGTGAATAATCAGGCTTCCTGTGTAACGGTTTCCTTCGATATGGCGTGTTTCAGAGCAGCGTGCTCATCGAACCGAGGAGGTCGTGTGCCGGGCTTTCCCTGGCTGCCATGCAGGCGTATCGGCACGCCGAGGCTGCGATAGCCGCCTTCTTCGGCCAGCATTCCACGGTGTTGCGTGTGAGCATGTTGGAGCGCTTCCGGTACGGTATTGACTGGGGCGGCCGGGATCCCCTCTTTCATAAGCTGTTGGCAGAGCTCGACCTTGCTGCGCTGGGCGAATGCGGCTTCGATCTCGGCCCGCAGCGCTTCGCGGTTACGCAGCCTCAAGGCGTTCGAGGTGAAGCGTTCGTCGCAAGCCAATGCCGCTCGACCCATGCATTGGCAGAACTTCGAGAACTGGCCATCGTTCAAGATGCCCAGGAAGACGGCGCCGTCGCCGGCGCGAAAGCTGTCGTAAGGGGCGATGTTCGGGTGGGCACTGCCCAGAAGTTGCGGCGTAACGCCCGACTGGAGCCAGTTTGATGCATGCGGAATCAGTAGGCTTAGCGCGGTGTCGTACAAGGTGGCCTCGACCCGTTGCGCTTCGCCGGTTCGCTCGCGATGGAGCAGGGCCATGATGATGCCCGACATGGCGGCGTAGCCGGTGAGATGGTCAACAATGGGAATGCCGATGCGAGTGGGGCCGGATTCAGGCGACCCATTGATGCTCATGAGGCCGCACATCGCCTGCAGCACGGCGTCATAACCCGGCTGCCCACCGCACGGGCCGTCACTGCCAAAGCCGGTAATACTGCAGTAGATCAGGCGTGGAAATCGCTGCGCGAGCATGCTTTCATAACCCAGACCCCACTTTTCCATCGTGCCGGGAAGAAAGTTCTCAACCAGTACATCTGCATCTTCGAGCAAACTCAGCAGCACCTGTTGGTCGCCTGAATCTTTGAGATTGAGTGAGAACGCCCGCTTGCCGCGATTGACGGCGTTGTAGTAGGCTGCAACACCATCTTCGTCGAACGGCGGGCCCAACTGGCGGGTTTCGTCGCCGGACGGAGGCTCAATCTTGATGACATCCGCGCCGTGATCGGCGAGCATCTGCGTGCACAGCGGCCCTGCAAGCACCCGGCTTATGTCGACGACACGCACGCCCCGCAAGGCGCCTGTGGCCCCCGCCGACTTTGGCCAAACAGCATCTGCAGGGCGTTCTGAATACAGCGACATGTTGGTCCTCCGTTACGCTTGTGGGGCCGGGAATGTCTTACGCCGCCCGCCCCGTAAGGCGGCCGGCGTGTAGCGGTAGTGGTTAGCCGCGTGTCGGCAGCTCGACGGTGCCGGTGCCTACGACCGAAAGTTCGTCATCCTGATTGCGACCTTCCTGTTCGATCTCTACGAGATGTCGGCCGTCTTCCACGAACTTCCGTGTGACCTTGCCTTTGATGAACAGCATGTCGCCTTCCGGGTTGTGGCGGCGCACCTTGCAGTGCGATTTGAAAAGGAACCCGTCGTCGCCCATCCAGTTGGTCAGATGGTGAGTGAGCCAGGATGTGCGCTCCGGGCCGTAGTCGTAGGCGCCTGGGGCGCCGACTTCCAGCGCGAATTCTTCTTCCCAGTGCACCCGTTCCGGTACATCAGGGATACCAAAGCGGTTCTTGATGCCGACGCCGGGGTGAGCGTCGATCAATTGCCAGGCCAGTTTGTTTGCGCGGATATACAGGCCGCCCCAGCCTTGGGCATAGGCGATGAAGCCGGTCACAGTCATGGGGCCCTTGAACATTACCGGCAGCGCCTCGCCTTCCTTGACGTCTTCCCAGTAGCGGGGTGTGGCGCCACGGATCTCTTCCTGTGCATACAGCTTGTAGGCTTCCTGCAGTTCTTCCTCGGTGTAGCGGCGGGGTTCACGGCTGCGGGCTTCGGTGTACTTCGTGCCCTTTTCGCGAGCATGGTCACGCTCGGTACGGAAGCACCAGCTGTCGGCCTCGGCGACCTTGTCACCGTCTTGGTTGAAGAAATCGACGTGGTAGATCTGTTGAACCGCACGCCCCGCAAAACGGGTCTCGTGAGGAATAAGATCTTTGAGGAAGGCCTCGGTGGAGATGACATCGTTGCGACGCACCGGCTTGTGCCAAGTCCAGTCGGCGCCCGACCACATGGCGTGGACGCCGGGCAGGCCGCCTACGTAGCCGGAGACGATGCGGCTGGTGGCGAACAGGAAGCTCGGCAAGGCAATGATGCCGCCGTATTTGGTGCCGGCCGCGTATTCGGGGTCGCACCATAGTGGGTTGTCGTCGCCGATGCCGTGCGCATAGTGACGGATGTTGTCACGGGTGGCTTCGTAACACCAGGGTTCAATCGAGTTTTCGATTTTGAGGCCAATACGGCGGCGCAGCGCGTCAAGATCTTGATCGGTGATTCTTGGGAAGGAACGGGGTTCGGCCAGCATGTTCATTGGATGTGCTCCCTTGTGAATTATGTTGTTGATGTTTGTTGCAGCAACTGCAGCTCACGCTCGCGCAGTTTCTTGCGGTGAATCTTTCCGGCAGGAGTCTTAGGCAGTTCGTCAACGAACTCGATATGCCTTGGGTACTCATGCTGGCTTAGGCGAAAACGCACGGCGTCCTGAATTTCCTGGATCATGGTGTCGTTTCCGGGGCACTTCGCCACGACGAAGGCTTTGACCACCTGCCCGCGCAACGCGTCAGGCACACCGATGGCCGCAGCTTCGAGTACTTGTGGGTGTTTAAGAATGGCGTCTTCGATCTCTACTGCGCTCATGGTCCACCCCGCCGAAATGATGACGTCGTCGGCGCGGCCCGCATGGTAGAAGTAGCCGTCTTCGTCGATTCGGCCCAGATCTTTGGTGGCTACCCATTCGCCTCGGCGCAGCACCTTCATTTCGCCCACGACCCCGGGCGGGCACGGCTTTCCTTCCGGGTCCTGAACCTCAACAACGCCACCAGGAATCGGCTTGCCAAGTGAGCCGGCCTTGACGGGAAAGTCTTCTGCGCCGGGATAGGACACAAGAATGACGCCTATCTCGGTGGTGCCGTACATACTGCAGACCGATGTGCCGAACAGCTCTTCAATAAAGCTCTCGGTTGCGCTGTCTATGGGTTCACCGGTGAAGGAAAGCTTCTCGATGCTGTAGGTGTATTGGGTGGTTTCCGGGGCGTTGCGCAACATGCGGTAGTGGGTGGCCGCCGCCGACATGTTGGTGAAGCGATGCTTGCTCAGTGCGTCGGCCAGCCGTGCCGGTTTGTACTTGCCCGAAAACGCGCCGATGGTGATACCCAGCGCCAGCGGCGCCAGCGTTCCATGCCATAAGCCGTGCCCCCAGGCCGGTGACGAGGGGCAGAAGTAGCGATCACCGGGGCGCAAGCCGGTGCCATAGAGCGCGGCGACCATCAGCGTGACCAATGCCTTGTGGGTATGGCGGATGGCGTCCGGGAGCTCACGGGTTGTGCCCGAGGTGTACTGGAAGATTGCCAGATCGCTGGCTGCGGTGCGGGTGGTGAAGCTTGGGCTGAAGCGTGAGAGCTCTTCAATAAACGATGCGTCGACCGCCACGGTCTGCAGGTCGGCGATGCCCTGCGTCAGTTCCACCTTTTCGGGGTGGGTCAGCAATATACGTGGCTTGCAGTCTTCAACGCGCAGGCGCACGCCGTCGGGGCCGAACAGCGTGAAAAGCGGCACGGCGATGGCGCCCGTCTTGATCACGCCGAACAGCGCAGCGTAGAACGAACGTGAAGGCTCGAGCATCACGGCCACACGATCGCCCGGTTGCACACCCTGACTGATCAGAAAGTTCGCAAAGCGTGAAGACTCTTCCGAGATTTCGCGAAAGGTCAGGCATTCTTCGCGGCCGTCGGAATGGATCACGATGATGGCAACGCGAGTGTCATCGGTGGCATGCCGGTCGATGCACTCATGCGCAATGTTCAACGTGACGGAGTTGCCATCCACCAGGTTCCACAGTTTGTCGGGATGCCACTGCGATTGAGCGTCCGAATAGGACGTAAAGCTGGTCAGCGTCTTCATGATGCCCGTTCCTTCTCGTGTTTTATCCACTGTAGTCGAGCCGCTGAGAAATTGTCAAATACATTATTGAATTGTATATAGACAATTATCTGGGGCTGGAAGGAAGGGGTATCGCGCGGTGATCGCCGGCGAACGCCGCAACGCCGCCTGAAGCCGGCGGGCGACAAAACATGGGGGCGGTTGTGGAAGTTGAGCGTGCGCTGAAGCTACCGCAGTGATTGGGTCTGCGTTTAGCAGTCGGTCACGCTATGGAGCGATGCCGCGAGGCACAGCTCATAGCGGCAGAGATCAGAAGGGCGAGTGGGGAGGGTTCGGGAGCTTGACGCAAGCATGCCGAGTGGGCTCAGTGGGGCGGTTACTGATGCTGCTTCATCAGTTCGCGGCAATGCTTAAGCTGGTCGTGAATTTCCTGCAACGTTTGTTCCAGGTCGCGCCGTTGCTGCTCAAGCGTACTGCGGTGTTTTTCCAGTACGTCGACGTAGTGTTGAAGCTGGGCCGCAGTATTGCCGGGCGCAGCATCGTACATGTTGATGAGGTCGAGAATTTCGGAGAGCTGAAAGCCCATGCGTTTGCCGCGAAGGGCGAGCTTCAGCCGGGTTCTGTCGCGAGGGTGGTACACCCGGTTGCGGCCTTCACGGCTGGGGCTCACGATACCTTGGTCTTCGTAGAAGCGTATCGTACGCGGTGTAATGCCGAATTCGCGGGCGAGTTCGGAGATGGTCCAGGTGGTCTGGCTCATGTTTTTACTTGCAGTTTACGTTAACGTAACATGATGCCATAACAAACGGCGCCCGCAAATGGCGCCGGTAGCAACGGAGAATTGAATGAATCCCAATGAACAACGGCTTGAATATCCTTTCGGAGACACACTGCCACAACCTGGCGAGACCATGCCGCTTGCCGAAGGCGTGCGCTGGATTCGCATGCCCCTTCCTTTCGCACTCGATCACATCAACCTTTGGCTGATGCGCGACCAGATCGATGGTGTCGAGGGCTGGACGATCGTGGACTGCGGCGTGGCCCGCCCCGAGGTGCAAGCCCTTTGGGAACGCATTTTTGACGAGGCGCTCGAAGGCCTACCGGTACTGCGCGTGATCGTGACCCACATGCATCCTGATCACGTGGGCTTGGCCGGCTGGATCTGCGAGCGCTGGAAGTCGCCGTTGTGGATGACGATGACCGACTATTTCATCGCACGGTTGTGGTCGCAGCCGAATGTCGACGCCAGTGTTCAGGGTGGCCCTAACGGTGAATCGGCGGTCTTGCACTTCTCCAGCCATGGTTTGCTTGACTCCGAAGCGCTGGAACAGATTCGTCAGCGTGCCGGGTATTACCCAAGCCTGGTCGGGCCTGTTCCCGGCAGCTACCGTCGCCTGATGCACGGCGACACCATCGATATCGGCGGGCGCGATTGGCGTGTGATCGTGGGCTACGGCCACGCCCCGGAGCATATCTCGCTCTATTGCGATGCGTTGAAGGTGCTGATTTCGGGCGATATGGTCTTGCCCCGCATCTCTACCAATGTAAGCGTGTTCGATTACGAGCCGGAGGCCAATTCGCTGCCGTTGTATCTGAACTCGCTCGATGGTTACGACGGCTTGCCCGATGACACGCTGGTATTGCCTTCACATGGCAAGCCGTTTCGCGGCCTGCATGAACGCATTCGGCAGCAGCATGAGCATCATGCCGACCGCCTGGCGGAAGTGTTTGAAGCCTGTGCGCAACCCATGTCGGCGTCAGATATTGTTCCGGTTCTATTCCGCCGCAAGCTCGACCTGCACCAGCTCACCTTCGCCATGGGCGAGGCGCTGGCGCACTTGCACGCCCTGTATTTCGAGGGCAAGCTCAAGCGCAGCCTGGGCGACGACAAGATCTATCGCTTTCAGGCGGTATAAGCGGCGAAGGGTGGGGCTCAGCGCTGCGAATCAAGCAGCTTGATCGCCAGGCCGATGAATACGACGCCGGCCGCCCGATTCAGCCACACCTGGGCACGCGGCGAGCGCTGCAGGCGTTCGCCCACCGCGCCCGAGAATACCGCCACGGCGCTGAACACGAGCAGGGCGGCCAGCATGAAAAGGCCGCCCAGCATCAGCATCTGCACGCCGATCGAGCCGCGTGCGGGTGAGGCGAACTGCGGAAGAAACGCCAGGAAGAAAATCGAGACCTTGGGGTTCGTGAGGCTCATGATGACGCCTCGCCGATACAACTGCCAGCCAGTCTGTCGCGGCGACCGCTGTTTATGCAGCGATTCCGCCCCGGCGCGCAATGCGCCCCAGGCCAGATAAAGCAGATACCCCGCGCCCACCAGCTTTACGAGCAGGAAAGCCGTTTCCGACGCCGCAAAAACGGCGGCCAGGCCGGCTGACACGGCCAGCGTGTGCCCCAGGACACCCGTGCATAAGCCCAGCACCACGCAGAATCCTGCCGAGCGCCCCCACAGCATGGATTGCATCAGCACGAACAGATTGTCTGGGCCGGGCGATACGGCCAGCAGCACGGCGATACCGAAAAATGAAAGGGCGACTTCAGGGGTGAGCATAGCGAAACTCCGATGGCGAAACACTATACCGCGCCACCCCGCTGCGATACCCGTTTTGGGGTAGGTTAAGGGGTCTCATTGGGCTGAGTGAGTGATAAGCTCTTGCCTTGCGGCGGGACGCCGCGCACGCTGGCGGTCACGAGCCGCTTTCTCAACATTTCGGCCCCCACGGCAGAGGCGACATGGCTGCATCCCGTTCAGAACACCTCGACACGCAACTTCAGCACACCGGCATTGCGCCGTTTGATCCCGTAACGGGCGCTGCGCCGGTGGCGCTGCCCTCGATCCGCACCAGTACGGTACGTTTTCGCGACCTCGACGCCCTCGATGCCGCCTATGCGGCACGCACTCGCGGTGAGCGCGAAGTCACGTATGGCCGAATGGGCATGGATACGCATGCGGCGCTCGAAGACGTGTTCTGCAAGTTGGAAGGCGGCGAGCGCGCCTTCCTGGCGTCGTCGGGCCTGGCAGCCATCACGTTGGCCATGATGGCCTTGCTAGATGCTGGTGATCATGTCCTGATCGCCGATTGTTCGTACGGGCCTGTTCGTACCCTGGAGTCCACCGTGCTACGGCGCTTCGGTGTGCAGTCCACATACTGCGCGGGCACGGTCGAAGCCTTCGAAGCGCAGCGTCGCCCCGAGACCCGCATGCTTTATGTCGAGTCGCCCGGTTCCCTGTTGTTCGAGATGCTCGACCTGCGCGCCTTGTCGGCCTATGCCAAGCAGCATGGGCTCTTGCTCGTAGTCGATAACACCTGGGGCTCGGGCTATATCTACCGGCCGCTTGAACTGGGGGCCGATGTCAGCGTGGTGGCGGGCACCAAGTACGTCGGAGGGCATTCCGACCTGATGCTGGGCGCCGCGATTGTGAAAGACCCAGCACTGGCTCGTCGCCTGGGCGACAACCACTATGCGCTGGGGTTCTCAGTGAGTGCCGACGATGCCTGGCTGGCACTGCGAGGCGTACGTACGCTGCCGATCCGTATGAAGGAATCCGCCCGCAGTGCGTTGTCGGTATGCCAGTTCCTCGCGGCTCAACCGCAAGTCCATCGCGTTTATCATCCCGCTTGGCCGCAAGACCCAGGGCACGCACTATGGAAGCGCGACTGCACAGGCTCCAACGGCATGCTCTCGGTTGCGCTGAAGGCCGATGCTGCCGCAGCGCGCCGCTTCGTAAATGCCTTACGGCTGTTCAGCATCGGGTATTCGTGGGGCGGCTTCGAGAGCCTGGTTCAGCTCGTGGAACCTTCAACGCTGAAGGGGCACAGCTATTGGCCCAACGACGGGCATGCCGTCGTACGCCTGCATATCGGCCTGGAATCGCCGCAAGACCTGATCGACGACCTGGCGCAAGCGCTGCAGGCCGCCGCTAGCTAAGCGAATTAGCCGGGGTGGGCCGGCCGCGAAGGCCGGCCGCCACTACTGAGCCAGTACTTTCTCGAGCAGCCGCTGCCCTTCTGCGATGGCGCCTTCATAGGTGCCCGTCATGGAAGGCGAGGTGATGTAGCGCCCACCTATGGCCAGCGTAGGCGTGCCCTCAACCTTGTAGCTCTTGGCCAGTTCATTGGCGCGCGCCACCTTGTTGTTGATGCCAAAGGAGTTGAACGCCGCTTCGAACTGCCCGCGGTCGACACCTTGCTTCTCGGCCCAGTCGGCCATCGCGTCGAAATCGTAGATGCGCTGGCGCTCGCGGTGTAGCGCTACGAAGAACTTCGAATGCAGGTCGAGGCGATCTAGCGCTTCGAGGCTGTAATACATTTTCTGAAGAGGGGCCATGCCGGCGTTGAAGGCAACCGGTACGCGCTTGAAGGCCACGTTCTCGGGGAATGTCTCCGACCACTTTTCAGTGAGCGGCTCCATGGTGAAGCAGTGAGGGCAGGTGTAAGCAAAGAACTCGAGCACCTCGACTTTTCCGGCTGAATCGGAAGGCTGTGCCGGTTCGATCGTGATGTGGCTTTGCTCGGTCTGAGCATGACCGGCAGATGTGAAAGCCAGGCCGGCCAGCATTGCGGCGGCAGCGAGGGAACGAAAAATCGGGAGCTTCAGCGACATGGTGATTCCTGGTTTCAAAAAGGATAAGACCGCGCAGCGCGGCAGGGGTTCCGCAGCCCGAAGATCATTGCCGCAACACCGACGTTTCGATCTTCTCGCTGCCCAGGCGGCTGCGGGCCGCATTCATTTCATCGAGCCCCTTGAACGGGCCGACCCGAACACGGTGCAGCGTGGTGCCATTGACCTCGGCCGCTTGTACCTGGGCGTTCAAGCCGAGCATGATCACGCGCGCCCTCATGGCTTCAGCGTCGGCGCTACCCCGGAACGCGCCCGCCTGAAGGAAATAGGTGTCTTGCTTGGCTTGCGCCGTAGCGGCTGCAGGGGGCGGAGCAGGCGGTGCCACCTGGCTGGGTGTGGCCACCTGGCTTTCCACTGGCGGAGGCGTAGCGCTTTTGCCCAAACTGGCAATCAGGTTGCCGAGGTTGTCGCTTTGTTCATCGCCCGGCTCTCCGGGTGTGCCGGGTGGCGGTACCGATGACGGCGTAACGCCCGTGCCGGGCACCGCTCCGGTGCTGCGGCCGTGCAGACCCTGGTTGGGGTCAGGCGCATCGCGCACATCGGGCAACAACACCGTGGGAGCGGTACGGCTGGCCTTGTCGGCAAACGGCATGGGTACTTGCGTGACAAACAGGGCCACCGCCACCGCAGCGGCCAGCCCCAACACCAGGCCCAGCACGATGCCGTACAGAGTGATACCGCGGCTTTTCGTTTTCTTGCGCTTGGTGGCCATGATGGCTTACATCCGTTCCGGCGATGAAACGCCCAGCAGGTTAAGACCGTTAGCGAGCACGCGCCGCGTGGCGTCGGCCAAGCGCAGGCGGGCCAGCTTAAGTTCGGGGTCGTCGACCAGCACGCGTTCAGCGTTGTACCAGGCATGGAAATCGGCGGCGCAATCACGCAGCCAGAACGCCACTTGGTGAGGAGCGAGATCTTGCGCGGCCATGGCCAGCATGTTGGGAAACTCCGCCAAGCGCCGCATAAGCGCGAACTCGGTGGGCGCCACCAGCGGCGCCGTGGATGCCGTGGCGATGGCTTCGCGCAGATCGGGCGACTGGTTCAGAATGGAGCAGATGCGCGCGTGTGCGTACTGAATATAGAACACCGGGTTCTCGTCGCTGCGCGTCAGGGCCAGGTCGATATCGAACACGAATTCCGAGTCGGCGCGCCGCTGAATAAGGAAGTAGCGCACCGCGTCTTGGCCGACCCAGTCGATGAGGTCGCGCATGGTGACGTAGCTGCCGGCGCGCTTGGAAATCTTCACTTCCGCACCGTCGCGCATCACCTT
This sequence comes from uncultured Burkholderiaceae bacterium, assembly GCA_964590015.1. Classification (GTDB taxonomy): domain Bacteria; phylum Pseudomonadota; class Gammaproteobacteria; order Burkholderiales; family Burkholderiaceae_B; genus Yanghanlia. The sequence goes on along the minus strand of CAZPYF010000073.1, from coordinate 656 downwards.
CACCATCTTGTGCAGAATGTAGGCGGGGTAATCTTTTGGAATGCCGATGTCGAGCGCCTGCAGGCCGGCGCGCACCCGAGCCACCGTGCCATGGTGATCGCTGCCCTGAATATTAATGGCGTGCTGATAGCCGCGTTCCCACTTCGCCACGTGGTAAGCCACATCGGGTACGAAATAGGTGTAGCCGCCCTCGGTCTTGCGCATGACGCGATCTTTGTCGTCGCCGGTGCCCAGCTCGGTGGTGCGCAGCCACAGTGCGCCCTCGTGTTCGTAGGTATGGCCCGATTCAATAAGGCTCTGTACCGTGCGCTCCACCCGCCCCGAGGTGTAAAGCGAGCTTTCCAGATAGAAGTTGTCGAACTTCAGGTTGAACGCTTGCAGGTCAAGGTCTTGCTCGCGGCGTAAATACGCCACGGCAAACGCCCGGATATCTTCCAGACTATTGATATCGCTACTGGCGGTGACCGACGCCCCGTCGGCCGCCTTAACGGTGGCGCCCGCCAGGAAGTCGCGGGCGATATCCATGATGTAGTCGCCCTTGTACCCATCTGCCGGGAAGTCAGGCGAGTCGGGCTCGATGCCGCGTGCCCGCGCCTGCACACTGATGGCCAGGTTGTCGATCTGGTTGCCGGCGTCGTTGTAGTAGAACTCGCGCA
>CAZPYF010000072.1:0-10627 GCA_964590015.1 uncultured Burkholderiaceae bacterium | reverse complement strand
AACACCAGGTAGGCCGCCATGATCTTGGTGAGCGAGGCCGGCTCGATGCGTTCGTCGAGATTGTGCGCGGCAATGACCTGGCCGCTATTCATATCGAGGCTCAGCCATGCCCTGGCACCCAGCACGGGCGCCGGAACGCTGGCCATTTCGCCCACCTGAGTAATGGCGGGGGCAACAACGGCGGCCGGCGCGGCTGTAGCGGGCGGCGCATCTTGCGCATAGGAAAACGCCGTGGCAACGGTCAGCGTGAGTGCGGCGGCCACGGATGAAAGGGAGGACAGGACTTTACGTTTGGGGGATATCATCGGCATAGATAGGTTCGGACCCTCCGTATTGGAGGACGAAGGAATGAGCAGCCCATTATGGCAGACGGCAGCGTCATGATGCCAGATTGCAAAGGCTTTGCGTGACTAGCCGCCGTAGCACCAGCAGGCGGCCGTGGAAGAAATGGCCAGCATCGGGAATCACCACCATGGGCACCCCATGGCCTCGGGCGAAATCCATCGCTTCCGACAGTGGCACGACCTCATCAGCCTCGCCGTGAATCAGCACGGTATCTTCGGGCACCTCGACATCGCGAAAACGGAAGCGTTCTACGGCCGTACCGGTAAGCAATAGCTGGCCGGGCGCACGCAGCCCTTGGGCCGCCCGCTCGGAATAGAGCTGCGCGGCGACCGACGTTCCGAAGGAAAAGCCCGCCAAGACCCACGCACCGGCCGCGATATCGGGATACAACGCCTCGAACTGTTCGACCAGTGCCAACATGTCGCGCGTTTCGCCACGTGCCGAATCGAACTCGCCCGCCGAGCCACCCACCCCTCGAAAGTTCGGGCGCAGGGCAACCATGCCCTGTTCGACACAGGCGCGTGAAATCGTAGTAACCACCTTGTTGTCGCGAGTGCCGCCGTGCAGGGGATGCGGGTGCAGTACGAGCGCCCAGCCCCGCACCGGGCCTTCCGGACGGTCGAACGTGCATTCGATGTCGCCGGCTTCGCCGCGGAAAGTCAGAGTTTCAGTACGAAGCTGCATGATTTCAAATGAGTTATAACGAGACCAGCCCATTTTACGCCACACGAATTTCACCCCATGCAAGCCCTTCCCCAATTGCCGCTACCCATGCCCGAGCGCATGCAAACCCTGTTGCATCAAGGGCTGCCCGAGTTTCAGCGCATTGAATGGGTAGGGCGCACCACCTCGACGAACGCTGATCTTCTAGAACGCGCGCGAGCCGAGTCGGGTGTGCTGGCGCGCCCCTGGCTTTTGGGCGCCCATCTGCAAGATCGCGGGCGGGGTCGGTCAGGCCGCAGCTGGCAGAACCGATCCGGCGCGAACCTGATGTTTTCGTGTGCCTTCGATATCTTCCTGCCGCCGGCCGCCCTGCCCAGTCTGGCCCCTTTGGCCGGCGTAGTGGCCTGCGAAACGCTGCGTAGCATGCTCACCGCGTCGAACCGGCCATTGCTCACCATGAAGTGGCCCAACGACATTCAGTGGCGCTTTGCCAAGCTCGCCGGCATTCTGGTCGAGGCCACGCGGGCCGGCACGGCGCGCACATCGCACGATCACCACGTAGTGATCATCGGCATTGGCATCAATCTCGACGATGCTCGGGCGCTGAGCCAGTCGTTGAACCGCCAGGTGGCCGACTGGTCGGAAGTCGCGCGAGCCGACAGCGCCGGCTCCCGGGTCAGGCCAGAACATATGGTGCTGCGCATCGCCCGCGCCTGGTATGAGAATTTGTCGGCGATCAGTGTGCAGGGATTCCAAGGCTTCCCTGAACGATACGCTGCGGTCGACGGCCTGGTGGGGCAGCGCATCGACATCATCGACAACGACCGTATCGTGCGTACTGGCCATGCTGTCGGCGTTGACGCCACCGGGCGACTGTTGCTGCGCGATATCGATGGCGAGCACGCCGTATCGGTGGGCGAAGTGTCGGCCCGCGCGACATGAGCCACGCCATGGCCACCTTGCTTATCGACGCGGGCAACACCCGCATTAAATTCGGTCTGCTACGGCCGGGCTGCGCGCAACGTGAACCGCATTCGCTCGCGCTTTCCCATACTGAGCTGGGTCAGCTTTCCGCCTGGCTGGTGGAGCTTCGCACGCGCCCTGATGCCGCTATTGGTGTCAGCGTTGCGAGTTCGGCCGTAACGGCCGACATCGCCGACCGGCTGCAGAGCCAGTACGGCATTGCGGTTCAATGGGTGCGCAGCGAACAACGCGCAGGCGGCGTAGTCAACCTCTACGACGAGCCGGCGCAACTGGGCAGCGACCGGTGGGTGGCGCTTGTGGGCCTGGCCGGGCACACACCGCACACGGCGTTGTTGGCCAGCTTTGGCACCGCCACCACCGTCGACACCTTGGCCGCCGCCCCGGCTGCAGGGTCGGAACGGCACTTCCAAGGGGGCGTCATTCTGCCCGGGCCGGAACTCATGTTGCGCTCATTGGCGAACGGCACAGCGCAACTGCCCTATGCAGAAGGTGCCACCAGCGGCCTGCCGCGCAATACGCACACCGCCATTCGCAGCGGTGTGGTGGCCGCTCAGGCCGGTGCAGTAATGAGGCAGTGGCGTGCCACGCTGGCCGCCTTGAACACGCCGCCGCAGCTATATTGCGCGGGGGGTGGCTGGCCATTGGTGGCACAGGAAGTGGCCGACGAACTCGCACGGTGCCGCGCCCAGCTTGGCCTTGCGCCGGAGCCGCCCATTCATCTGGGTGCGCCGGTACTCGACGGCCTGGCGCGCCTGGCCGGCACGCTTAAGAGTGGCCCGCCGACCGTACGTTGACCAGAACCGGGGCGCCGAGCTCAACAATATGCTGATTGCGCTCGAGCAACATCCTTGGGGTGCGACCTTGGTCGCTGGGCGGCGTGCCCATGAAGCCCTGGCCGTACCCTAGTACCGCCACGTTCGCGAGCACAATCAGAAGAAACACAAAGCGCATGATTCGCTCAATGCAGATAGGAATGCGGGAAGTGTAATGCAGATGCCCGAGGCGGGCCGATTTGATACAGTGACCGCTTTGGCATGGTGATTGCTTTCAGCGCCGAGCCTCGATCACTCATCGGTCTATTTCAATAATGAAACCCATACGCAAAGCTGTCTTCCCCGTTGCCGGGCTCGGTACCCGGTTTCTGCCGGCCACGAAGGCCATGCCCAAAGAGATGCTGCCCATCGTCGACAAGCCGCTGATTCAGTATGCCGTCGAAGAAGCCGTGGCGGCCGGTATTACCGACCTGATCTTCATCACTGGGCGAAACAAGCGAGCGATTGAAGACCATTTCGATTCGATTCCCGAGTTGGAAGCCGAGCTGGCCGCCAAGAACAAGACCGCCTTGCTGGAAATCGTACGCAATGTGTTGCCCCCGCATGTGAACTGCATCTACACCCGGCAACCGGCGCCTCTAGGCTTGGGGCACGCCGTGCTATGTGCGGCCCCCATTGTTGGAAACGAGCCGTTCGCCGTGCTCTTAGCCGACGACTTGATCGATGCTCGAAATTCCGTCACACAGCAGCTGGTCGAGGCGGCTCACGAGCAAAACGGTAGCGTGCTGGCAATTCAGAAAATCAAGCCCGAGCACTCCGACCGCTACGGCATCATCTCGGGCGAACCCGTCAATGGCAAGACCACCCGCGTGCAGGGCATCGTCGAAAAGCCGGCGCCCGACAAGGCGCCCTCAGACCTCGCCGTGGTGGGGCGCTACATTCTGGAACCGGAAATCTTCGAGCATCTGCGCAAGACGCAGGCGGGCGTGGGCGGCGAAATTCAGCTCACCGACGGCATCGCCGGCCTGATGCAGGCTCGCAAGGTGTTTGGTTTTCAGTACGAAGGCGTGCGCTATGACTGCGGGAGCAAGGAAGGATTCTTTCAGGCAACGCTTGAACTGGGCCGCAAATATCATGGCCTGATTGCTGAACCGTGGTCGGAAGAAGCCTGAGCAGGGAGTAAAGGAACCCAAAGTCAGGAACCTGACGCAGCGCGTATGGCCAGATAGCCGTCCATGACGCGCTGCACGGCGCCGGCGTGCTGGCGTACCCAGTCTTCGGCCGCATCGCTCATGCGCGCTAGCCGGCGCGGATCGTCGATCAACTGCAAAGCCATCTGCACCGCCGCCTCGGCGGTTTGTGCGCGCAGGGCGGCGCCTTCGTGTATGGCGTCGTTCACGGCCTGTTCAAAATTCTGTGTGTGCGGGCCCACGATCACCGGCACCCCCACAGCGCACGCCTCGATGAGATTATGGCCACCGAACGGGGCGAAGCTACCGGCCACGATGGCCACCTTGCTTGACGCATAATGGCGCACCATTTCGCCGACCGTATCGCCCAGAATCACGGTGGCGTCGCGCGCCGCGCGAACGGCGCTTGCGCTGCAGTCGCCCGCTTTCAGAATTTCGGAACGCCGCACAAACGAAAGACTCGAGGCGGCGAGAATCTGCGCCGCTGCCTCGAAGCGCTGAGGATGTCGCGGCACCAGCCTGAACACGACCGCATCGACCTCTTCGCTGCCTTGGCTGCGCAAGCGTCGCAGCTGACGCTCGATCGCCTGAACGAACATTTCCTCTTCGCCTTCGCGCGTACTGGCAATCGTGAGAATGTGGCGATTGATGGCAGATGCGAATTCACGCCCCTTCTCAACTTGTTCAGCCGGGATGCGGACGTCGAACTTGAAGTTCCCCGAGACGCGAACGGCCGTCGCGCCGGCCTGTTCAAGGCGTTGAGCGTCTTGCAAGGTCTGAGCATGCACGGCCGTGAGCCCGGCATAAGCTTCCTGCATGACCTTGCCGGCACGCAACACAGTTCGCAATGCCTGGTCGGAGAAACGGGCGCTTGCCAACATCATAGGGATACGCCGCGCCCGAGCCGATGCCAGCAGATTCGGCCAGACCTCGCGCTCAATGAGTATGCCGGTGACCGGCCGGTAATGATTAAAAAAGCGCGCCGTTGCGAAGGGGAAGTCATAGGGCAGCCACTGCTGTACGAGCCGGCCATCCGCAATCTCGCGAGCAAAGGCTCGCGCGCCCTCCTGGCGCCCCGTCACGGTCAGATGGGTGAGCAACACAGTGTCGCCCCGGTCGAGTAACGCTCGGATCAACGGCTGCGCGGCGCGCGTTTCGCCAAGGCTCACGGCATGCACCCAAACCGGCGCACGCAACGGTGATGTGCCGGCATAGCGCCCGAACCGTTCGCCCGACATGACCCCCCATTTGCCGCCGGCGCGCCGGGCGCGAATCGCCATCCACGCAAGCAGGAATGGCGACAGAATCAGTATCAACAGCGTATAGATGAATCGGTTCAAATGGAGCCCGGATCGGTTCGATCGACTGTCAGGTCAGTTTCATTCGCATCGTCGATGCCGACAAGGCGGGGCGAGTGTTCAGCATCATAGGCCAAGGCCTGCTCGACAGCGCTTAATACCGTTTCTGCGGAAGGCTCCGAGCCACGCTCGCCCAGGCTGGCGGTATACGAGGCGCCCTGCAAGGGTGTGCGCACGGGAGTAGACGCTTTGTAGATACCTATGGTGGGCCGCCCCAGCCCGGCCGAGAGGTGAGTCAGGCCACTGTCGAGGCCCACCATGACCCGCGCCGACGCCAGCACTTTAGCCACGTCTTCGAGCGACATGCGCGGCATGACTTCGGCGTTGCTACGGCCTACTAGCAGCTCATGGGCACGCCGCGCCTCGCGCTCGTTACCGGCCAGCAACTGCAGCCGAAGCCCGTGGCCGGCCAGACGGTCGAACACTTTGTGCCAGCTTTCGGCGGGCCAAAGCTTATCGTCGCGGCTGGCAGACGGCATGATCACCGCTCGAGGTTCGATCTGCGCATTTGAGACGAAACGGCCGAGCCCGAAATCGGGCTTGCCGTGGAAGGTATAGCCAAATGCCGACGCCGCCAACGTACGCTGGCGGATCACGGCCGGCTGCCAGAACTCCACCGTGTGGCGCACGTCGTAGAAGAATGAGGCGAGGGGCTCGCGCGCCGAGCGCCGGTCGAGCCCATGGCGTTCACCGTGCGTCTGACGCACCAGCCATACCGACTTCATGAGCGCCTGCATGTCGAGCACCATGTCGTAACGGCGTGCCCCCAGATTGCGACGCAGGGCGGCACGTTCGGCTCGCGTTTGCGGTGCCCACCAGCTCTTACGCCAACGACGGTGGGCGATAGGGATCACCTCGTGCACGGCCGGATGCCACGACGGCACTTCGGCGAAGTTCTCTTCGACGATCCAGTCGATAAGGGCACCCGGCACATGATGCGCAATATCGCTGATGGCCGGCAGCATGTGAACCAGATCGCCGAGCGATGAGGTACGGACGATCAGAATTCTCTTCGTCATGGGGCGATTATAAAGACACTGTGCGAATACACTCGCCCGCTGTTCGGACTAAGGCCGCGCACGGGGCTTATGGCCGCTTTCTCTTCCATTCCCACACGGCCAAGGTGGCGCCGCTGCTGCAGATAACGGCAATGCCGAACCAGCTGATCGCATCGGGGAAATCGCCCCAGATCAACCAACCCAGCGTGGCGGCCGCCACGATCTGCAAATATACGAAGGGCGCCAGGAGTGAGGCCGGGGCATAACGGTACGCTTGAATCTGCAATAAATGACCGGCAGCGCCGAAAACCCCGGTGCCCAGCAACACCAGCCAGTGCAACGGCTCAAGCGTGCTCAAGACCGGCAGCGCCTGGGGCAGAATGAACGGCAGGGCTACGCTCAATACTACGGCACCGACACCGCCGCTCCAAATGAGCGTGGTCATCGGGTCGTCGACCGCAACGCGGCGCGTAGCCATGAACTGCCCGGCGAAGGTCAGTGCCGTGCCCAACCCCCACACCACACCCATGGGGTCGAGCCCACCGCCCGGCCGAATAATGATGAGCACGCCCACAAAGCCAAAACCGGCTGCCACCCACCGCGAAATTAGGGGCGGCTCTTTAAGCAACCAGGGCGCGAGCGACAGCACGATAAGGGGCGCCAGGAAGTTGATGGCGGTGGCTTCGGCCTGCGGCAGGTAGCTGAGTGTTTTGAAAAAGCACAGCGTAGCCACCAGCATGATGCCGCCGCGCAGCAACTGGGCGCGCGGGCGCACGCTGCGCACCACACGCGGGCCCCGTAATGGCAGCACCAACGCCAACACCAGAATCAGATGCACGGTGTAGCGCACCCAACTCAGCATCCAAAGCGAAACCCCGGCGGCCATGACCCATTTTCCGCGCGCGACCAGACCGGACAGCGCCCCCGACGACAGTATGAGGGTAATGATGCCCGCCAGCGGCCTGACGCCCATGGCGGCGAGCGTGCGGGGGGCTGCAGGAGCAGCCGGTGGGGTGCGAGGCATGGATAGGAGGCGGCGAGCCGCGAGTGAATTAGAGCGACGACACGCGTTGAGGTATCAGGCTTTGCGAGTGGATTCGGGTTCGGGCAAGGCTTCGAGTTCAGACTTGAACAAGCCCCTGCGTTCGACGTAGTTGCCGGCATTGCGGGTGAGCCCGGCGACGTCTTCGTCGGTGAGCGTGCGCACCACTTTGGCCGGTGCTCCTAGAATGAGCGAACGGTCGGGGAACACCTTGCCTTCCGTAACCACGGCACCCGCCCCTACCAGACACTCACGGCCGATCACCGCATTATTGAGTACGACCGATTGAATGCCGATCAACGAACCATCGCCCACAGTGCAACCATGAAGCATGGCCTGATGGCCGATGGTGACGCCGCGGCCGACCGTAAGCGGACAGCCGGGGTCGGTGTGCATGACGGCGCCTTCCTGGACATTGGAGCCCTCGCCCACAACGATGGGTTCGTTATCGCCGCGCAGCACCGCGCCGGCCCAGACACTGGTATTGCGCGCCAGGTGCACATCGCCGATCACGACCGCTTCGGCCGCCACATACGCGGTTTCATCAATGTTGGGAGTCTTGCTTCCGAGCCGGTAACGGGTCATGGGTGTGTCCTGAATTCAACGAGAGGGCGCGAATGATCGTAGCATAGCGGCACGCCGGTCATGCCGGCTTCCAACCCTGCACAAAGGCCGATACAGGCTGCCGGCGACCGCCCGCTTTTTGCAACGCAAGCAGACGCAGCACGCCGTCGGCCGTGGCGACGTCGATGCCTTCCGGCGAGACGGTCAACACCGTACCGGGCGTGGCCTCGACGGCTTGCGGCAGTGCCTGTGCCGCCCAGATCTTCACGGGCTGATCGAGGCCGGGGAGATGCATCGATGCGCCGGGTACCGGATCAAATGCACGTACGCGCCGTGCCAGCTCAGCGGCCGGGCGTGTGAAATCGAGGGGAGATTCTGCTTTATCAAGCTTGGCGGCGTACGTCACGCCGGCCTCGGGCTGGGGCCGGGCTTGGAGCGCACCGCGCTCTAGAGCGGCTATGGCCTCGACAATGGCCTGTGCGCCGACTTGGGCGAGGTCATCATGCAGCCGCTCTGCCGTATGGGTGTCATGAATGGGGATTTCGTGTTCGAGCAACATGTCGCCCGTATCGAGGCCTTCATCCATCTGCATGATGGTGACGCCGGTAACCGTATCACCCGCCTCGATCGCCCGCTGAATGGGGGCCGCGCCACGCCACCTCGGCAGCAGGCTGGCGTGGATATTGAAGCATCCATGCCGAGGCAGTTCCAGCACCCACTGGGGAAGAATCAGGCCGTAGGCGGCTACCACCATCAGGTCGGGCGCCACGTCGAGCAGTGCCTGACGTGTCATTTCGGCGTCTTCGGGGTAACGGCCGTCGAGCCGCAGGCTACGTGGCTGTTCCACACGGATGCCATGCTCGAGCGCCGCCACCTTGACGGGCCCGGGGCGCAGCTTCATGCCACGGCCTGAAGGGCGGTCGGGCTGCGTGAGCACCAACGGCACCTCATGACCTGCTGAAATAATGGATTCAAGCGCCGTACGGGCGAAGTCGGGCGTGCCCGCAAACACAATGCGCATGGGGAATCAGGCCTTGACGGCGTCGCGCTCTTGCTTGCGCAGCTTGGTGCGGATGCGATTCTGTTTGAGTGGAGACAGGTACTCGACGAAGACCTTGCCCATCAGGTGATCCATCTCGTGCTGCACGCATACCGCCAGCAGGCCGTCGGCGTCGAACTCGTAGGTTTCGCCCTTTTCGTTCAGTGCGCGAACACGGATCTGCGCGGCGCGCTCGACCTGGTCGTAAACGCCGGGAACCGAGAGGCAGCCTTCTTCGTAGACCTGCAGCTCGTCGCTCTTCCAGATGATTTCGGGGTTGATGAGCACGCGTAGCTGATTGCCGTCTTCGGAGACGTCGATCACGATGACGCGTTCATGCACATCGACCTGTGTTGCCGCGAGACCTACCCCCGGCGCATCGTACATGGTCTCGGCCATGTCGCTGACCAATTGTCGAATGCGGTCGTCGACTTCGCGCACGGGCTCGGCCACCTTGTGCAGGCGCGGGTCCGGGTATCGAAGGATGGGAAGTAAAGCCATTGCAAGATCCAAGATCAGTGTAAGCTCCTATTGTAAAACACTTTTCCGCCTCGGGCGCGACAAAGCCGACCACCTTCGCCCTAGGTTTGCCGGTAACACACGTGGCACACTACAGCATGCCTCAAACACACACCCCGGAAGAACTCTGCGCCTGGCTACGCCTATCGGTGGAGCCCGGGCTCGGGCGCGCCACTGCAAGAAACCTGCTGAAGGAATTCGGCCTACCCCAGCATATCTTTGCATCGGGCGTGGGCAGGCTGACGCGCCATGTGCCTTCGGAGCTGGCCACACGATTAGCAGCGCCGCGCTCGCAAGAGGTGCAGGCCGCGATCGACACAGCCTTACGGATGCTGGCGTCACCGGGATACCACCTCATCACCTTGGCCGACCCGCAGTACCCCGCCACGCTTTTTGATACTGGCGATCCGCCCATATCGCTGTATATACGCGGCGACCCCACGCTTTTGCATCAGCCTTCGGTAGCGATCGTGGGGGCGCGCAACGCCACGGAAGGCGGCAAGGACAACGCGCGTGCCTTTGCCCGCCACCTGGCGTCTCGGGGCTGGACAATCATTAGCGGCTTGGCGCGAGGTATCGACGCAGCGGCGCACGAAGGCGCGATTCAAGCCGGGCCTGAAGGCGGGCGCACCCTCGCCGTGCTGGCGGGTGGGCTTGACCTGATCTACCCGCCGCGCCACACCGCCTTGGCGGAAGAAATCGCGGCCACTGGCGCGCTGATAAGCGAATACCCCCCTGGAACGCCCGCTCAACCCTTCCGGTTTCCCGATCGGAACCGGCTGGTCGCCGCCCTGTCGCGCGGTGTGCTGGTGGTGGAAGCCGCTGCCCAGAGCGGCTCGCTAGGCACCGCCAGGCTGGCCACCGAGTGCGGTCGCGAAGTGTTCGCGATTCCCGGTTCCATCCACGCCCCGCTGGCACGGGGCTGCCATGCCCTGATCCGCCAGGGGGCCAAGCTGGTCGAGCAGGGGCGCGATATCGAAGAAGAACTACTTCGTTCAGGGCCTGTCCCCAACGGCGCCACATCCGAACACGTACCGCCCGCTGGCCGCGCGCCGGCTCGATCTTGGAAGTCGTTCGATAGGTCTGAACCCGAAGACCCTCGTACGGCAGCGGCCGCTCAGCGCCCCACAGGCCGCATGTTGAAAGACCCGA